>JBCBKZ010000120.1:0-10813 GCA_038520955.1 Bacteroidota bacterium
CAGGTCTTAGAATCTTTATGATTCCGGGTAGAGGAGGGAGTCTGAATTCTTAGGCAGAATACGAAAAACATTCTTACCTAATTCTAACTGGAAGGAGTGAAAGTTTCTTTCCTGCTACTAACTAATAGGTTCTAAACCAAAAAAGTTACCTGTGGACCTGAAATCCACAGATAACTTTGTTTGTGAGTACCGAATATTGACTTATAAGAAAGCCTTACTCAGTAATTACCAATTTCTTAACACTTACGCCTTCTCTCAACCTCACTACTACTGAATAGAATCCTGAGGAGAGGCCTATGTTCGCTTTTTCAAAGGTGGCGCTTCCTACCTCATGATGCTGAACTAACTGACCGTTGATATTGAAAATATCTACAGTTTCCATTCTCTGACCTCTGTTAGTAGAAAGTAAGAGAGAAACATTTGTTGGGTTTGGAGCCATGGTAACCACATTATCGGCTAATAGGTTATCTTTGATACTGGTGGTATTTAAGCTTGGGCAATTCTGTCCAAAGGTAACACATGCACGAACCCCAAAGTAAGCAGCCATAGTGTCTATCTGAGAAATAGCATACTCTGTATCCATTTCAGGTAATACATCAAAAGTTAGGTCGCTTACTGAACAGTTAACTGTATCCCAGTGTACCCAAGGATACTCATTATCAGGATCTCCATATAGTGGTAACCAACCCTCTACTGCTCCAAAATTCGTATCTGCAGCTACTGCCACAGAAATAGCATCTGTAAAGTCAGTTGCAATCCATGCATCATTTACCCCTACCTCAACTGCTTCTTTGATTAATCCTTGAGACAGCTGAGCAAAGGCTACCACCTGCCCTGTAGTAGGTAACTGAATAGGGCCCTCAGGAAACTGAGTAACAGGGCTATTAGGATTCCCAAACATAATCATGGCAGGCTCATCTGGATCAACTACTCCAGGATCCAGGGCAATACCAGAACCCAAGGCAGCAATTTGGAAAGCAGAAGAATAACCAGGCGTGTTCACATAGTTAGTTGTATCTCCATTAGGTAGCATCCCAACTACAGTTCCTTCTATATTACCTGCCTGAGCTTCATCATAGGTAAGTCGTACTTCACCACCAGCATCTGTTACAAAGAAAGTAGGGGTTTGAAGTTCCTCTACCTCATTTATGTAAGCTGTAAATCCAGAATAAGTACCCGCACTGGAAGCAGTACCCCAGATGGTGAATCTTTCTGAATCAATCCCATATGTATTTCCATCTTCTGCTATATCTTTTCTTAGATATCTGGCAGCAGCTCTCAAGTCCTGCTGAATCCTCACAGAAGCATCTACCAGTCCATCCAGGAAGTCATCAGCAGCTGTAGCTAGTGGGTTCCATCCTAAACGGTAGTTAGGAGCTACAGCCACATATCCCATTCTAGCCAATTTACGTGCAGTAGTAACGGTTACTGAGTCTGTCTTATCTCCATAACAGGCGTTATTGATAATTCTTGGAAGAGCATCTCCACCATGCACTACCAGGACCATAGGACGGTTTGTCATGGTATCTACACTTGGGTCTGGCTCATATACGTCCATGAATAAAGGCTCAGGCACAAATTCTGATACGTTAGGATCAAAAAGAAGTGGGAATATGGTTGCGTTGGTCGCAAATTGGACGTCAGAAGTAACTTTGATCTGAGCATCAGTATATACTTCTTCAGTGTACCTTTCCTGTGCCTGGCTCACAGAAACCAAAAAGCAAAGGGCAAGTAAGAGCGTAAAACAGTTTTTCATAATGTTAATGTTTATGCGAGTATGTTAAGAATTTGATTGCGTGTTTATTCGTTTATTTTTTCAGGATCAGACAGCCTGCTAGTTAAGCAGAATTCCAACATGCTTAGTACCTATTTTTTCTTGAATTCATACGTCAGCTTTACATAAGCCAGACGTCCTACCAGAGGTCCACCTACCGTCTCAAAGTGCAGATTCTCCAAAATATTAGAAGCACCTACCTTCAGGGTAGTATTGATTTTTTTGAACTCATAATTTACCTGTACATCCAGTAAGTCATAGCGGGGGATAATTCCCGTAAACTGTGGAGATCCTTCAAAGAGGAAGCTATCTATCCACTTATAGTTGATATTGAAACCCAGGTTATTCGTTCTGATATTCCCGAGAACTAATGGTACATCTTTACCTGAGAAACTTACATTAAACTTGTGTTCTGGTGTGTTGAATGCAGGAATGATCTCATCATCTGTTTCCGTATTCAGTTTACTCCATGTGTAGTTTCCGGACACCTGGTAATACTTACTGAAATAGTAGTTCAGGCCGATAGCAAAGCCCTGGGTGGTTACCTGGCTAGCTGCATTGGCAGAAGCACGTAACACTTCTACCTCTGAAGGGAGCCCGATTTCATTGAATTCTACATCCAGTCCCACTCTAAAGCCCAGAAAGTCATCGTAGATGTTGTAGTAATAACTGGCATCCACATATAAATCTTCCCAGAAAATACTTCTATATCCTACCTCAAAGGTTTTTACTTTTTCAGGTTGGATAGGATCAATATCGAAATACTCCAATCTCTCTGCTCTCAGATCGAGGGCATAGTCATCAAAAGAATCTACTGTCAATAAGCTATCAAAACCGTTCACACTTCCCGCGAAAATAGCCGGACCTACATCCAGCCAAAAATACTGGTCAGGTAAGGTTGGGTTTCTGGCCGCTGAGGAAAAAGAAAAGCGTAAATAATCTTTCTCTGTAGGTTTAAAGACGATAGAAGCTGCAGGGGTACTGATCCAATTGAAGTTTTGGTTTTTATCCGCTCTGGCCGTAACTGAAAGGGTTATACGGTCATCCCATAATTTTTTCTCTACTCCTGCATAAAAACCAAACTCCTCATTTCTGATGGTAAAGTTATCTGAAGTATCTGCGAAGATGGTTCCTCTGGTATCAGGGGTATACAAGCGGTAGCTACCTCCTACCGTAATTTTGTCTACAAAGGTAGGCGTAAAATTATACTCACCTGCTACATGATAGATTTCTGAAGCTGTGAAAAATTTAGATCCTCCCTCTGAGGTCAGGGTAGTAGTAATTCGATTAAATTCCTGCTGGAACTCTGGGGTACCCGGCTGAAGGAAAGGTCTGGTACCTTGCTCAGAAGAAGAGTTCACTATGTCCACTGTCTGCCTGTGCCAATCTGCAAGTGTAGCCTGGATAGCTGGGTCAGCAAAGAAAGCATCCCTACCAGCATTATCATACACAGGTCTACCGTCCACAATTTCCAGGAGGGGATATCCCAACTCAACTGCTTCCTGGCCAAAATTAGCTAGCCATGCGTCTGTATACAGGTTTGACCAAAGCTCATTGGTTTTGGCCGCTTCATTAAGCTGCTGAGCAGTAGCATAAGGGTTATAGGTATCTCCTACATCATCCGTAGTTACATATGCTCTCAGGAAGAATTTATCACGCTGGCGTAATTCCAGACGGGAGGTGATGTACCGTACATCCAACAACCTAAAACGAGCAGATCCCTGAAAAATGGTACTTCCCTGGCTGAAGTTGTTAGCCCAAATAAGTTCTGGCGACTGAGCCCCCTTCTGAGGCTGAAGACGCCAATTAAGAGACATATTGGCTTTGTAGTTCTCCGTCTCATAATCCAGCAGGTCTCTTTCTCTGTAACCATTACGGTAGAAAATGGTCATCCCTCTGGTGGACCATGGAGCTACCTGACTTAAGTCAAAGGCAGCATCGTACTCATCTCCGTAAATATTCACTGCATCAAATCCGGCATAATGGGACTCTGGCACTCTGGAAGAGTCAACAGGTGAACGATTATCTGCCACCCAGTCATCTGCCGTCAGATAAGTGAAGTTTAGCTTGTAGGCTAAAAACTCATCTCCATTTTTATTCTTGAAAGCATCTGCCCACCTAACGCCTCCTTCTATTATATTTTGTTCTCCAGTCTTGAAGAAAGCAGAAAGACCCTTAGATAGGTAAGGGTCCTTTGATTCCATTTTGATTACACCGTTAAAGGCATTAGGACCGTAGAAGGCAGAACTGGCTCCCACTATGAGGTCTACATTTCTTAGGTCCAGTTCCGCAGAGCCCAGGAAGTTCCCCAAGGCAAAGTTGACACTGGGAGAGGCGTTATCTACCCCGTCTATTGTCTGGAGAATACGTACAGGAGCTGTACTGTTAAAGCCTCGTGTATTCACAACCTTAATTCCTAAACTCGCACTGGTTAGGTCCACTCCCTTCAAGGCGCCTAGACCATCATAGAAGTTTTCGGAAGCAGTTTGTTTAATCGCTATGGGTCCCAGAGATTCTATGGTTAAGGCTGAAGCCTTTTTCTTTTCATCTATTCCCTGGCCAGTAATTTCTACTACATCAGTGGTGTATTGAGATTCTGCTAATCGTAGTTTTAGTGGTTTCTGGAGTGATTCTACATTATAGTTGAGCGTATCAAATCCAAAATAGGTAACGACAAGCTCAAAAGGTGGGGCAACGGGTGAATCTATGCTAAACTTACCTTCTCCATCAGTTAGTCCACCCACCCTCTGGCCTTTGATGAATAACCTCGCACCAACCAATGGTTGTTGGGTATTTTCATCTAACACAGTTCCATTTACAGTATTTTGAGCGGAAAGATCATAGGCTGTTAAGGTAAACAGCATGATTAGGAAGGTAGAAATGAATATAGAGTGTAATCTCCTATTCATTCCCCTTGCAGGAAAGTAGTTTTTCATCTGGTAGTAGCCTTTAGGCGAGTCGCTTATTAAACAGTAAAACCAAGATACATTTTTTTCATAAACATTACATAATAATCGGGCAACATATGCTTAAACAAAAGGCTTTAATGTTTATGGTAAAAGGGCCTACTATGGGTATAGCTCACGCTAAGTTGGCTAAGATCATGTTTATTCCCCTACTCGCTTAAACAAAGGTGATCAACTCCTCAGCTAAATGGGGTATTTCATTCAGTCCTAGCAAATTGAATTTCCCTCTGGAATAGAGGAAGGAAGTGAAGGAGGTATTACGAATAGAGAAATTAAGGGCCGCCACATTTTTCTCTCCGCCTATATTGAGCGCTTCAGCAGCTATGGCACTGATGGTCCCCCCAGAAGTAAAAGCCGCATTGGTTTCTCCTGATCCTGTAGTCTTGAGAATGGTCTCCAGTCCCTTTCGGGTATTCTCCCGAAAATCTTTCCATGCTACTACCCCCTCCACATCTATTTCTTCTTCCACCCATGCATCCATGAAATGTTGGAACATCAGCAGGCTATTGGCTTTAGACCTCTTAGGATTGGCTTTCATCTCTGCTATTCTCTCCTTAAATGGAGATCTTTCCCTCAGAGTTGGAAGCATAATTTGTAAAGCCTCTGGCCCCTGATGTTCTGTTAACCCATCCAGAAACACAGGTTCTGGCATAGGTAGTCCGTGTTGGTCATACATACTCTTAACGAGCTCAAACGTATGCACCTGCCTCTTTAAAGGACCCACAAAGACCCTGTCAAACAGCATCTTTTTCTCTACTAAATACTTCCCCAATTGGAGGGACTGAGATTCTCCTTTTGAAGAGAGAGAATCATAATTTTCTTTCCCAAAGGAAGCCTGAGCATGACGAAAAAAATATAGTTTACTCATGCTTTCCTTTAGATAGTAACTACCACTTTACCCATTACCTTCCTGGCCTGCATTTCTTCCAACGCTTTAGGTGCATCTTCCAGAGAATAGGTCCCATGAATATGGGGTTTCAGTTTCCCTTCATTAAACCAGGTCAGTAATTGCATCATATACTGCATATTCTTAGCCGGAAACTTCTGGGCAAAGGCGCCCCAGAATACTCCCACAATCTGACAGCTTTTCAGCAAAGCCAGATTAAGCGGGATCTTGGGAATTTGTCCGGCAGCAAAGCCAATTACCAGATAGCGTCCCTCCCAAGCAATGGCTCTCAAGGCAGGTTCGGCATAGGCAGCACCTACAGGATCATAGATGACATCTACGCCCTTTCCTTCCGTCAGGTCTTTGGTACGATTCTTCAGGTCTTCATCATTGTATAGGATGGTCTCATCTGCTCCGTACTGCTTACAAAGTTCCAGTTTCTCAGGCGTAGAAGCAGCTGCAATGACTTTTGCGCCCATTAGCTTCCCTAACTCTACCGCAGTTAACCCTACTCCTCCTGATGCTCCCAGCACCAATAAGCTTTCCCCTTCTTTAAGATCTGCCCGGTTTTTCAAGGCATAATAGCTAGTTCCATATGCCATGAGAAAGGAGGCTGCCTGAATGAAATTCATTCCGGGAGGTTTCGGAATGCAAGCTTTAGCTTTGGCTGCTATTTTTTCAGCAAAGCCCCCATGGGAAACGGTAGCCACGACTTCATCTCCCGGCTTAAATCCTTTTACCTTTTCTCCTACTGCTTCCACTACTCCAGCAATATCACTTCCGGGTGAGAAGGGAAGTTCAGGCTTGTATTGGTAGAGTCCCTGAATGATGAGGGTATCCGGAAAATTAAGGCTGCAGGCTTTCACCTGAATGAGGACCTCGTCTGCCTGAGGAACAGGATCAGCTATTTCTTTGTATTTCAGATTGGAAGGGGGTCCGTAGGACTCGCATATAATGGCTTTCATAGTAGTAGATAGTCGTTTTTGATGTTTTAACCGATAAGAAGGTAGAGACACAATGATTGATTTTGAAAAAACAAGCGGCTTACTGTAGGGGTGGATTTATCCGCCCTTTGAAGCGTACGGCAGCTTAAGCAGCCGGTCCATTTTCGACTTTGAGCCCACCATCTGAATGGTGGGAAACAAGGGACGCTTAAATAGTCAAACCTAATCAACGTGTCTCTACAACAGTTTATGTTTGCTGAAAGAATAGTCCTAGTACACTTCAAATAGACCTGCAGCTCCCATTCCTCCTCCTACACACATGGTACATACCACATACTTGGCACCTCTTCTCTTTCCTTCAATCAAGGCATGTCCTACCATTCTGGAACCTGTCATTCCGTAAGGGTGACCAATAGAGATTGCGCCTCCATTCACATTCAATAGCTCATTAGGGATGCCCAGCTTTTCCTGACAATAAATCACCTGTACGGCAAAAGCTTCATTTAGCTCCCATAATCCTATGTCTTCCACCTTCAGTCCGTGTGCTTTGAGAAGCTTGGGTACTGCGAAAACAGGTCCTATGCCCATTTCATCAGGCTCACATCCCGCAACGGCAATCCCTCTATAGGCACCTAGGGGTTCCAGTCCTCTTTGTTCAGCCAACTTGGAATCCATCAATACACAGGCAGAAGCACCGTCAGAAAGCTGACTGGCATTTCCTGCGGTTATGGTTCCTCCTTCATTGACCAGTCTTAAGTTACCTAAGCCTTCCATGGTAGTGGACGGTCTGTTCCCTTCATCCTTAGTAAGGGTAACTTCCTCAAAGCTGATCTCTTTGGTTTCTTTATTCATGATCCCCTTGGTAACAGTTACGGGGATGATCTCATCATCAAATTTACCAGCTTCCTGGGCAGCCGCGGTACGCATTTGGCTTTGGTAGCCATACTCATCCTGCTTTTCTCTGGAAATGTCATAACGCTTAGCTACTATTTCTGCTGTTTGTAGCATGGGCATGTAAGTGGCAGGATGCTTAGCTACAAGGGCCTTGTCTACCATCCTGTGGATGTTCATCTTTTCATTCTGCACCAAGCTGATGCTATCCAGCCCACCTCCTATGGCTACCTGCATACCATCATGCACAATTTGCTTAGCGGCAGTAGCTACAGCCATCATACCAGAGGAACACTGACGGTCAATGGTCATCCCACTTACGGTTACGGGAAGTCCACCAGCCAAAGCTGCCAGTCGTCCAATATTGGGAGAGGAAGTTCCTTGTGGGAGGGCACAACCCATGATTACATCATCTACTTCTGCAGGGTCAATCTTGGCTCTTTTCACGGCCTCACTAATGACAAATCCTGCCATGGTGGGAGAGTTGGTATTGTTGAAGGCACCTTTATAGGCTTTGCCTATGCCTGTTCTGGCAGTAGAGACGATTACAGCTTCTTTCATGTTGTATGTTTGTTATGGAGATTAAATGTATGCATTCTATTTGTGGGATTCCAGCACGTTTAAGTATTGATGGGCATTGATATCCTCTCATTTGTAAAGCTAATCGGACAATTTGTATTATAGGGATACCCGACCTACCTAAGCTACTTGCTAATGAAACCACATATTCTACTACTTATTCTTATCCCGCTCATAGGGTTCTTTTTAGGAAGAAGTTCTCCTGAGAAAAAGTTGGACTACCTCTCTTCCCAGCTAAATAATCCTGATTCCAGGCTATCCAAGAGTGGCGTTTGGAATGGGGCCTGGAAGGTGTTTGTAGGGATTGGGGAAGATAGCCAACCTGCCATCATGCGATCTGTCATTGCCAGAGTTGGGTTGGGAGCCAACACCAACGAAGAAGCTATCTACATGAGTGCTAACGTGGATGATGAGGGAGACAGGCTTATGTCAAACAGGAATTACAGAATCACTGTACCAGCCGATATGTATGTGCAGGAGTTTTGGTCCCTAACTGTGTATGGTGAGGATCATTACCTGATCCATAATAAGGCAGATAAGTATGCGGTCTCCAGTTTTCATGATCTCCAGAAGAATGAGGATGGCACCATCACGCTCATATTGGGGCAAAAGCAAATGGGGAATGAGGCGAATTGGTTACCTACCTCAAACATGGAAGAACCCATCTCCATAACGCTTCGTTGCTACAACCCTCGTCCAGACATGCTATCGAATATTGAGTCTATCAGTTTACCCACCATTGAACCTTTATAGTTATGAGTTGGCTTAAAACTACCCTCATTGGGATCCCTTTATTTCTCCTCTCATGGATACTAGGAGCCTATTTCTCTATCGCTAACTTTCCTCTGAAGGTTTTTACAGAACAGTATGAAAAGCGTCTTAAAGACGCTGGCACCTCATGGGAGTTTCAACACAGAAACCAACTATTGGATGCAGATTTTCGGGATGTAGTCAGACCTGCTGTAGACTTTCTTTACAGTACGGCTTTACTGGATGGGCAGCAGGGTCCACATGTATTATCCCTGCCAGAGATAGACCGCTACTTTGTCTTTCAGTTCATGGAAGATGATACGGATGTATTCGATTATGTAGGTAGCCGAAAGTATGGGAAGAATACAAAGATAGAGGTACTCATTGTTCCTCAAGACTATGAAGGTCCAACACATAACTTACCCGTAGTAAGGATGAAGACTGAGCGGGTTTGGGTACTTGGCAGGTATCAGTTGTTTGACGATGGAGATTTAGTGAATGTGCAAGCTATTCAGGCGCAGATCAGCCTAGTTCCACTTTCTGATTACCTAAAAGGAAGTGCTATTTAAGAAATGGCTATTTATGCTTACTTGCGAGTGGTAGCTTTTCAAAAACTGTTTCATGGATTCTTGGCGTTCTACTTATCGGTTCCAAATTCTTAGCTGGATACTGGCCTATAATGTGTTTGGGATATCCATGTACTTCATCCTCCTGGATTTTCAGGATATTCTGGAGCAGAGCATGCCCCTAAGGTTTTGGCCGGGCATCATGACCAATACTATTTCAGGAATCATCCTTGGGACTGTATTAGGCAGTATTGATGTGCTGTTTAAGCGGTTTTTCCGAAAGAACCGATCCTTTCTCAATCACTTTCTGTTAAAATCTGCCATATATCTGGGCGTATTCATTCTCTTCGTTTTGCTGACAGGCTTCCTCATGCAGTGGGCCTACAAAGGCCTGGACGCTTCCAAAGCCATAGAGGAAACTCAGGAAGGCTATGCCCAGAACATCATGCTAGCCTATGTCATCTTCACTGCCAGCACCAGCATTCTGATCAGTTTCCTGGGGCAGGTACGTCAAATCATAGGGCCGAGAAAGTTAGGCAAGCTATTTCTGGGCAGGTATTTCTCTCCTCGCTCAGAAGAGATGATCTTCATGTTTCTGGATTTGAAAGACTCAACAGCTATAGCTGAGAAGTTGGGACATGTACAGTACAGCCAGTTCATTCAGGACTGCTTTTATGACCTCAATCAAGTGATTCCCGCCTTCAAGGCAGATGTCTACCAATACGTGGGGGATGAAGCCGTCCTACATTGGCCTTATGAGAAAGGCCTAAAAGATCATAGATGTCTGAACCTCTTTATGGCTTTCCAGAAAACCTTAAAATCAAGAGAATCCTATTATTTGGAGAATTATGGATTATCGCCTCACTTTAAAGCAGGCATGCATGGCGGAAATATTACCGTTACTGAGGTAGGAGAAATCAAGAAAGAAATTGCCTTTCATGGAGATGTACTCAATACGGCCGCCAGACTAGAGAAAGCCTGTGAAGCTCAGAATGCTGACTTACTGATCTCTTCTTCACTTAAGAAAGAGTTGGAAGATGGGTTCGAGGGAACGTTCACCAGTGTGGGGGAACTGACCCTAAAAGGAAAGTCTAAAAGCATAGAAGCTTTCAGAGTGACGTTTTAGTTTTTCTTTTTCTCAGGAAATAATAGTCATCCAATATTTATCTGAAGTCTTTTTCCCAAGCCTCCTTCTACAATCTTGATCAAAGTTGAAAGTTCAATACCCGACTTATTATTCTCAACTCTGGAAATATAGTGTTTTGAGGTTCCTGACTTGCTGGCAAGTTCCTCCTGAGTGAGCCCCTGTTCTTTTCTTACTTGCTTAATCATTAATCCTATCTCCAACTTTCTTAGGGGGTCAGGCTGACTTGCCTCATACAAGACAATGGGATCCAGGTCGTAATAATAAATTTCTTTTTCGCCTAGATCATTTTCTGATTCTATAGGCAAATTTC
>JBCBKZ010000121.1:0-336 GCA_038520955.1 Bacteroidota bacterium
CCAGGATCAAATCTGAATCCTGTATACAGGAGAGTCTGTGTGCCACCATGATCACAGAAACTTCAGGGTTTTCTACCCTGAAGTTTTTCAGGTTTGTAAGAATGGTTTCTTCTGTTTGAGTATCTACGGCAGATAAGACGTCATCCAGGACCAGCAGCTTGGGATTCCTTATCCATGCCCTGGCCACAGAAATACGCTGTTTTTGGCCACCTGAAAGGGTTACCCCTCTTTCTCCTACCACTGTATCAAATCCCTCTGGGAAATCTATGATGTTGTGGTAGACAGAAGACATCTTAGTGGCATGGAAAATTTCTTCATCTGTTGCCTCACTTTCTC
>JBCBKZ010000121.1:346-10805 GCA_038520955.1 Bacteroidota bacterium
TCTCCAAAGGCTACATTATTTTTAATGGAATCTGAGAAGAGAAATACATCCTGTGGCGCATAGCCTATGGCATTTCTTAACTGACCCTTAGTGAAGTGGGTATGGTCTCTTCCATCAATATGAATGGTACCAGCATCCAGTTCCAGCAACCTGGGGATTACCGTACAAAAAGTACTTTTACCTGAACCGGTAGGGCCCACAATCCCCAGTTTCTTCCCTGGGGCTAACTCAAAGTTGATGTCTTTCAAGGCTTCAATCCCTGTATCCGCATAGGTATAGGATACATCCTCAAACTTAAGCTTGGCAGTCTGTATATCTTCTGTTTTCTCCTTAGCCGGGAACTGAATTTCTGACCTAACTTCAAATAGTTCATTCAAGCGCTTTTGGCTGGCGGCCGCACGCTGGATGAGGGTAGTCACCCACCCAATGGCTATAATAGGCCAAGTCAGCAAATTAATGTACATGATAAACTCGGCTATGTTCCCTATGCTCAGTGTCCCGTTTATTACTTTGCTTCCTCCTACCCAAATGGTTAGCACGATACTCAGGCCTACCAGAAAAACGACTAATGGAAAGAAGAGCGCATCTACTCTAGCTAGATGGAGAGACCTACTTTTGAACTCTTCACTTTCTTCCTTGAATTTATTAGCCGTGAATTTCTCTTTCACATAGGCTTTGATCACTCTAATACCGGAAAAAGTTTCCTGGGCATTGGTAGTAAGTACTGAAAGCTGCGCCTGTATTCTTTCACTTCTCTGCTGAATGATAGACTCAACATAATAGATGAGATAACTCAAAAAGGGAAGTGGAAGAAGTGCATATAAGGTAAGCTCTGTATTTACCATAAACATGGTGGTCACGATCACAATAAAAAGGGTGATGGTGTTCAGGGTATACATGATACCAGGGCCCAAATACATTCTCACTCTGGCAACATCCTCCGTAAGCCTGGCCATGAGGTCACCCGTTCTGTTTCTTCTATAGTAAGAAAGAGACATTTGCTGGAAGTGATCATAGAGGTCATTCCTCAAGTCATACTCCACAAGCCTGGACATTACTATTATGGTCTGACGGGTAAAGAAGAGAAAAATGCCTCTGATGATAGCCATACCTAATACCAATGAGGCAAACATAAGCAGACTCTTACCCAGGAGGGTATCCAGCACACCTACTATTTCAAAACCGTTGAATAACTGATAAAATCCGAGTACATCTTTCACCAGGTTAATGGCAAACCTGATGATTTGGGCAGGGTATACAGCAAAGAGGTTAGATAAGACCACAAATAAAATCCCAAGCAGTAAGTGTCTTTTGTATTTCCAGATGTATGGATTCAGTGCGAATAATGCCTTCATAGTTACGTCTTGTGATCAGCTTGTGTCGTGTCAGGAAATGACTTTTCCTTTTCGTGCCCCAACTTGTAGGTACTCAGAAAACCTGACAAAGTTACGATTCCTAATAGAATAACCTCATAAAGAAAAACTGTTCTCACAATACAGAGAAAATCCGGGAGAAGGATTCTTCCCGGATTTTCTCAAAAAACAATACTGACATGTCTCAATTCTACTTTCGTATGCTTATTTTTTCTCGATGCACATAGTCATCTATCTGAATTTCCAATAGGTATATACCGGAGGTGATATCCTGCAAATTGAATACATAGGTATGTGCCTGCTGAGTGGATGCCTCTACTGCCAATTCATTTAATGAGCTTCCCTTCATGTCCAGCAGTCGGATCAGGTAGTTCCCTTGACGGGTTTTATCCAGGTCTATCAGCAAAAACTCCTCAGCCGGATTGGGGTAGATGCGCCATTCCACTTCTTCCTCTTGCAGGAGATCAAGTGTAAAACCCTGGAAGCCGGATGCATTAACCACTGTGAAGGTAATTCCAGTAGCTCCCCCCGCTTTTCCACGCCCATTTCTTTTTGCGTAAGGCCTGGCTTTCAAATGGTATTCTCCAGAGATGAATTTATGAGCGAAATATGTCCCGGAACTATCACCAGCCATAGTGTAAGGAAAGCGATTTTCTGTCCTTCTCCTTACTTGAGAACCCGTTAACTCCATCACTACACTTTTGATGTTGACCCCGCAACTGATGTTTGCTTCTATGTTAAGTTGATCTCCCAATAAACTTAGGTCCAATACGGTTCCATCTTCCAGCATCTGAATGACTTCATTGGTACTTGCATCTACCAGACTGAAGGATACCACTTCAGCCTCACAATCATCCGGGCAAGGTACTACCCTCACACTATCTTTCTGATGACAACCCAGGCTATCCACCACGGATAAAATATATTCTCCCTGCCGATATACTTTCGGAGCTAATAACTCACTGCTAAAGTCTTCCGGCCCTGACCAGGAATAGGTAATTCCCGCTCCGACGGCCTCTCCATCCAACTCAGCTGTTCTGAGAGAATCACAACTAAGAACCAGATCCGGCCCGGCGCTGGTGATAGGACCATCCTCCGAACAACTTCCTATCTCAAAGCTGATTCTTTTATGCCCACCCGCCAGTATGGTGTCTCTTAGCCTGAAAAAAGCCGTAGCCAGAATTTCATAGGTTCCTACTTTCAGAGTACGTCCTTCTACCAGGCCATTTTTATCTCCAAAAACGGCGTAGGGTGCTTCCCTTTCCATATTTCGGTACTGTTCTGTACCACTTAAGGCTACATATACTTTTTCTACCTGCTCACCTTCAACTTCAGCAACAATGTTGTACTCAGAAGGGAGATTCTCCAGTCTCAAAACGGCACCATCTTCTAAAGGCTCCCATACAATTTGGCTATCTGCATCTACCAGTGAGAATCCCCTAATCTCGGGATATCCACATTCCACTACTTCCCATGCTACCGGCTCAGAGAATAAAGTATCGCATACGGTAATCACCCCAAATCTGTACTGCTGGAAGCCAATAGGCAATTCTCCCTCTAAGCTCAATATTAAGTCTGTTTCATCTGCCAGGATACTCCAGTTCCCATTTTGCTCCTCCTGCCAGAAAGTAGAGACCAAATCTCCTTCCACGGAAGCCGTCAGTACTACCTCACCCTCAGTGCATACCAGAGAAGGAGGTGTTGACAGCTGGATGTGAGGAGTTTCGGCTATTACGGTCACCTTTGAGCTGAGAGAAAGCTCATTTCCATGTATATCCCTTATGGTATAGTGGATGATATTCTCTCCGGCATGTTCACAGGTAAATGTACTTCTGCCCTCCACCAAAACCGTATCTATCCCACAGTTATCATCCATGTCTGCCAGTAGATGCTCCACAGGATCTACTCCCACCATCCCAATAGGCCCGAGGTAAAGAGTGGTATCATGAGCCACAGCCTGAGGAGCTTCCTCGTCTACCACCATGATCACCTGTATAGCCGTATCCAGATTCCCATACCTGTCTATGCCTATGAAAATATTCTCTGTAATTCCTATAGGGAAGTTGGCTCCCCTGGCTTTTCCTCCTATCTGCAATACAGCATCTATCCCACAGTTATCTGTTGCCTGAGGAATATCAAACAGGACAGATGCAGAGCAAAGACCAGGATCATTAGGTACGATGACTGAGTCTACCTGAGAAAAAACAGGAGGTGTTCTGTCTAATACCGTAACCAGAAAAGAGCAGTTCTGCCGATTCCCCAGAGAATCTATCAGCACCCATGTATTTTGGGTCGTCCCCACAGGAAAAGAAGCCCCGGAAGGAAGGCCTGTGGTTTGTTCAAAGCTGGAAATTCCACAGCTAACTGTGGTGCTTACATTATAGGTAACCACCGCTGAACACTGGTCAGGATCTGCCTCCTGAATGATATTGTCTATGCAAATAATGGAAGGGAGTTCAGTAGATAAGCTTAAGGTAGCAGTAGTGGTAGTATCCGTACAGTCATCCTCTGAAAAAGAAGTCCCATGATCATCCGTGATGATTACTCTATAAAGCTCACCATTGTTAGCAGAAGTGAGATTCGTGAGGCTAAGAAGACTACTATCACTGCCTATAGTTTCAAAGGCAAGTCCTCCGTCGATACTCTTTTGCCATCGATAACTGAATGAAGAGGAAGCACTGGAGCCTCTGCCCTCCACCCTAAACCTTGCCTCTCCTCCCGAACAAAACAGCTGATCTTCGGGGGCTTGCTCCACCACAATTCCGTTACAAGCCTGAAGTGAAGCAGCTACAGCCACGTCAGCCTGTATTAAGCCATACCCACTCTCATGATCAAAACCACTGTCCTCCATATCTATGGCGGAAGAAATGAGGTTAGCTCTAACTTCCTCTGGGCTTAAAGAGTAGCCTGAGGCTTCTATCATCAAAGCTGCCATAGCGGCCGCATGAGGCGCTGCAGCAGAAGTCCCGAAAAAGTTAGGATGTATATCCGTATCAAATCCAATGTCACTCCCGAAGAAGGACGTATTGCTTCCATCAGTAGCACAATAGTCCGGTTTTTCTCTGGTAATTGGCTGCGTCAGAAAGTTGCCCTGTGGATCCAGGTAAATGGGCGTTCCTCCCTTGGAAGAAAACGACTCTAATACAGGAGAATTTATCCCGTAGGCAGGCGTATAACCGTAAAAGACGGCCCCTACTCCATTAGCTCCAGCCGCGTTAGCGTGCCCAAAGGAGGTAGAACTTTGTGTATCGAAAGAATTGATGGTAGGAGCTGTACTGAAAATGATATATTTCAGCAAACTGGGAGCATCCCCCTCATAATTAGTAATGATGACATCCAGGTCTACCGCTTCACCTCCTGTACTCAATGAGAATACATTGACAGGATCCTGGAGAATGTCAGGCCAATCAATGGAGTACACAATGGTATTCTCCATGGCAAAGTAAATATCCAAGTCGGCTTGAGCACCCAAGCCTGCATTCAGGCTGCTGTAGTTATCTACCCACTGAAAGCCAAAGAGGACGGAGGTATTAGCTGGTATGGTGATACTTTGACGGGTATTTACTGAATCAGGTCTATCATCAAAGTCATGCATAATGCCTACAGAGAGGCTGTCAATGAAGAGTTCTTCTCCGGAAGGCCTAAAGGGAGCCTGATAAGAATTGTCTCCATAATTTCCAGCGGAAGAAAAATAAGCTACTCCCTGGCTATGTACCTGATCTACTGCCTGAGCTATGATCCCATCCTGAAAGAAGGGTTCTGCCAGGTAGCTCACATCGTCTACTATTACCTGACAGCCCGCTTCTGCTAATGCCAGGATCCCATTAGCAAAATCTGCTTCTCCCTCAAAAGCTGTATAGAAATATAGCTCTGCCGCAGGAGCTATGTCATGAATCAGTTCCAGCATCCCTCTCCCTTCATCTGTACCCACTCCAGAATATTCTTTTAAGACCGTAACTGGCGTAAGATATCCATCCGGGTTTTCGGGGCCTGGGAGATCTCCTGCAGAAATAGCGACATCAGCTTCTCCCAGTGTGTTATAAGAATCTGATAATACGCCTATCTTAATGCCACTTCCATCCACTCCGTAGGTAGATCTGGCTATATCTGTTTTGAGTGCTACATCTGCCTGATTATCTGTTAATCCTGCGTTGGTCATTCGTAAGGAAGTCCGAATGTAGGCAAGGCTGTTTAGTGAGGGAAGTTTCTTTACCGATTGAAGGGGGAAATAGCCTGATATTTCTTTTCCGAATATGGAAGCTTGCTGTAAGCCTAAAGCTTGTAGATCATTTTTTAGCTGGCTGGTCCCTGCTTTTCCTATGGCTTTAATCAAGACGTATTCATTCTCCTTGATAGAAGATGAAATGAGCTTGTCAGAAAAAGAGGCATTTTTAAGTAGATGGGTAGATTGGCTTCCATTTTTCTGAGAATATTTCTCCTGGTATAGACTCAACAAGGTAGGATCTACCTTAGCTGAAGACTTCACCTTTTCTACTTTAATGGAGGAGAGGGATCTTTTGGTGAAGAATTCTTGGGCAGAAGAATGTTTCAGCCATAGCAGTACCAGGGAGAGCAATACAGTACATTTTCTCATTAACAGGACTCAAGGAATTATGAGGCGTCATGAATCGGTAATCTGAAAAAGAAACATGTAAATATTTCCATTTTCAGCCTCAGAACCGCCTGCTAGCTATTGGAGAAATAACAATGTCAGATGTACCACATAATAAATGAAAGTCAGCCTACTCTTTCGGGTGTGCAAACACAAAAAGCCGGGCCCCTTTTGGGACCCGGCCGGTCAATGTGTAGTGCGTTTATACTATCTGTTGTTTAAAACCTATCTATTAATGGAAATCTTCTTCCATTCCTGGTAATTCTGGCCTGTGATGCGGATCATGTATACCCCTACAGCTAGTTGCTGAGTATTTATGGTGTAACTTTTTCCATTCACATCATCATATACCAGTCTCTGGCTCATCACCGCTCTTCCTGCCACATCAAACATATCTGCCTGATAAGTACCTTCCTCGAAGAATTTCATGTCTATGAAGAGTTCTGCATTGGTAGGTACCGGGAATACACTCAGCTCAAAGTCTGGGTTGAGAGAAGGATCTCCAAAACCTGTCTGTGGTGCTGGGGTGCCAGTGATCACGGTGAAGTTGATGGTCAAAGGTGTACCCATGGTTCCCTGCGCATTATTCATCGGGAATGGAGTAGCTGTTAGGGTGTAACTTCCAGGAATGAAGTTCTGGTCGCTGTAGTCTCCATTGCTATCTCCTGCCAAGGCGTAAGGAGCCTTATTCTCTGTGCGGGTTCTACTTTGAGCCCCGCTCAGCTCAAGCTTCACACTCTCTGTCTTGTTGCCACAGAGAACATCTGCTCTGATGTTCAGATCCCATCCTACCTGGACCAGATCTATCATGGCTCCATCACTCAGGATCATGATATCCTGATCTGTATCAGAATCTACCAGTACAAACTGGAATACCTCTGGGGTACAATCCACTGGACAGAGCTCAACCAATACTTCATCAGAAGTAGTACATCCTTTACTGTCCGTTGCTGTCAAGACGTATATCCCAGCTTCTGTAACCGTAGGCATGAGATCAGTAGAACTAAATCCACTTGGGCCAGTCCAGCTGACCATCACTGCTCCATTTCCACCTGTTACACTTCCCATCAGCATGGCATCTCCTGTACTACAATCCAGCTCCAAGTGAGGACCTGCATTAACTGCTGGACCACTGATGTGACAATCTATGATTTGGAAGTTTACTGTCAGGCTGGTACCCATGGTTAGGCTACCGTTCAGATAGAAGGGGGTAGCTGTGATATCATACATACCTGCTGTTGTAGGTCTGCCTGAGTAATCTCCTTTGATGTCTCCAAAGACCGCGTAGGGATCCTTGCGTTCTGTTCGTTCATTCTCTACTGGTCCATTCAGATCCAGGGTAACTCTGTCTGTAGTTTCCGTTCCCTCTACTATAGCTATGATGTTGAAATTCTCAGGTAGATCCTGTAGCAGTAGGCAAGCGCCTTCAGTAAGGGTAACCACATTGGTGTCTGCATCTGCATCTACCAGGATGAACTCTTTTATACAGAGTGGTAATAAGGTAGTATTCGTGATCACCAGGCTATCACAGCCAAACTGATTAGTCAGGAATACCGTATCCATTTTCACCTCCATAGGATCACAGGTAGTAGCTGACAGTCTGGTTGTATCAGAAGGAGATAATGTTGTATTCGTGATTACTACACTATCACAGCCAAACTGGTTAGTCAGAAAGACCGTGTCCATTTCTACTTGTGCTAAATCACAAGTAAAAGCGGAAATTCGAGTCGTATCAGAGGGTAGTAAGGTAGTAGTAGTTATTACTACACTATCACAACCAAACTGATTAGATAGAAAGACCGTATCCATTTTCACTAGCGTAATATCGCAGGTGAGAGCAGCTACCCGGGTCGTATCAGAGGGTAGTAAGGTAGTAGTGGTAATCACTACACTATCACAGCCAAACTGATTAGTGAGCGTTACTGGAACAACTCCTACCAGATCAGGATCGCAGGTGCGAGCAGCTACCCGGGTCGTATCAGAGGGTAGTAAGGTAGTAGTGGTAATCACTACACTATCACAGCCAAACTGGTTAGTGAGCGTTACTGGAACAACTCCTACCAGATCAGGATCGCAGGTGGTAGCAGCTACATTAGTCATATTAACAGGAAAAATCTCTAGGGTATCCTGGACTACACTTCCCATAAATACATAGCTGATGATACGTTCTCCTACTCCAGCAGCAGCAGGATCAAAGTCATAAGTCCCATCTGCATTATCTGTCACACCTGGTCCAGCGTAAGTTCCTCCTGCAGGGGAGCCTCCAGAAAGGTTTGCCTGTACGCCTGCATTTACACAGAGATCAGCTGGACCCGTAAAACTTACTATTACTAACCCCTCGGGAGAACCTACATTCCCATCTTCTGAGGTACCTGCATCTGGATCTTCAGTATCATTATTAGACTCATAGCCCAGGAAATTAGCCTGTCCCAGATCATTTCCATCTCTGTTAACACCAGGAGAGGCTTTTGAGCCGTATACATTGGGAATATTCTCATAATCAGTGCTGGTAAGGAAAGTAGCACGACCTTCTGTTTCATCATCTTCGTAAGCTAAACTCCAGGAGATATCTCCATTTCCATCTTTTAATATGATTTCATCTCCTGCATTTCCCAGAATAAAAGCAGAGTTAGCTACCACCAGGATGTTATCCTGTGGTATTCCTCCGAACCACTCCCTTTCAAAATCCGCCTTGGCATCCGCTATACTCTCGGTAGGGGTAGATAAAACAACGAGGAGATATCCACCTGGCGCTAAGGTGTAAGGAGGAAAAGCAACATTATTGGCATCTTCATCTGACAGTGTCCATCCTACTAAATCTACGGGAGTTGTTCCAAAATTTCTTAGTTCCACAAATTCCCTATCATTCCCCACAGAATTATTCATAAACTCTGTAATGGCTATGGGTAATCTCACATTAAGCGTAGCCGCATCACTGGTAACCTCACAATCATCTGAGGGATCACCTGGCGTACCATTATCATCTGTAATGATTACCCTGTACTGGTTGCCGTCAGACGGGAGGCCAGGGGAAGGAAAAGTCAGGGTCTCAGAGGTTATTGAAATATCAAAAAAGCTGCCTGCCCCGTTTGCTCTAAGCTGCCACTGGTAGCTTAGGGTTCCTACTCCGTTGGCTACTGCTATGAAAGAAGCAGGAGAACCCTTCACGACGCTTATGCTTTGTGGTTGTTGAGTGATAGAAGGTCCTATGCATCCAATGCTATGCTGCCCGAGATCATCAAAATTATCCTCACTAAATGAACTCCATTCTAAAGAGGCATCAAAGGCATCTGATCCATCCGTATCTCCAGAGATAATATTGGCGTTCCTTAAAAGGGTAACATTAGCTCCTCCTCCTGGCCATGAAGTACCTGGATCTGTACCTATCTGGCCGAATACGTCTATGTTTACTCCATTTTTTACTAAGGCAACTGCATCATTCCCATTAAAGAAGTTGCTCGTTGAAGTTTGATCAGCCTCATCCAAAATGGCTTGTACTGAATTATTATCTGCCACTACAAACACATCTCCATCCGCTACGGTCCCACTTAAACTAATAGTAGTGGTGGCAGTAGTATTTCCATTAAAGAAAAAGAGAAGCACATAGTTCCCTGCTGCCAGGTCTATACTACTCCCAGTCCCATTATATATTTCTATGGCTTTATTATTAGATGAGCCTTCTATATACTCAGAGATAAAAAGCTCTGTGGGCTGAGCTAAAGCGGTTGCTGCAAAGAAGATAAAACTTAACAGTAAGCTCCACTTTGTAGGCCACAAGGGATTTCGCCTTCGTTTCCGATGAGATAAATAGGCTTTCTTTTCAAGGATGGACGTGTAGTTGTACAATTCGGGCATGCGATGATAAATACTGGTTCTAATTTGGCGGCTGTTTCGTGTGTACATAGCCAGTAGCTATGCACTTTCCTGGCCTGAGAAGACCGGGCTTTGTGGTGTATCTATACTTTATAGGCGTATGTATATCTCCCAACCCAATAAAGAACGTATGGAATTCAACTATTCCAACCACTAAAATATCCAATAATTTTATGACTCGGGATTATGATGCCTGATCAGTAGTTATAAATGCATGAATGGTCAGGGATTGTATAATTCAATTTTTGATATATTTTTCACTACAGACTACTGGGGATAATAGTTTCTATTTCGACATTCTTTCAGATCCATTTTTAAAAAGAAGTAGTGTGATCCATTCTGGATCATTCTTTTAAATACTACTTTGTCACTTTAGTGAGAATCATTCAGCGGACAGGAGTCCGCAACCACTCAGTTGGCAAGCAGGAGCTTTCTAACCCTCAAATGCGCGCTGAACAAGCTCCTGCTTCATTTTGAGAAAGAGCTAGGTGTGATCCTTTCTGGATCATTATGTCAACTGACTGGAATCTAAATAATGGAACCTCTTCAAGGTTCTGGTAGCTCGATCTAGAAGAGATCGTATTATTATAATAAGTGGAGA
>JBCBKZ010000122.1:0-10793 GCA_038520955.1 Bacteroidota bacterium
GGAAATATTCGTTTTATGGCTGAAGCCTGTATATTTACCGGGCCCAGAATCTGTTTATGAGAAATTTCCAGTCCAGAAAACTGAAGAAATCCTATGAGTTGGGGAAGTTCTCCCCTCTTTTTAAAAGCGATTTCCTATCAGACCAAAAAGCTGAAAAACAAGTCAGGGAAGATAAGTTTAGTCCTATCGTATTCGATTTTGGGCCTCTTCAGATTAAAGTCGCTAGGCACTTCGGCTTTTGTAAGGGTGTGGAAAATGCCATAGAGGTAGCCTACGAAACTCTGGATGCCAATCCCGGTAAGAAGGTCTACATGATTTCGGAACTCATCCACAATCCTTTTGTGAACGCAGACCTTCGCCAGCGTGGACTCACCTTCCTGAAAACTTCCAAGGGGAAACAACTTGTTTCCTGGGATGAGGTGCAAGCTGACGACATTGTCATTACCCCTGCCTTTGGGGCAACTCTACAGGATCAGGACATTCTCAAGCAAAAGGGAGTTAGCTTCCAGGAAGTAAACGCAACCTGTAGGTTTGTGGAGAATGTCTGGATGCGCGCAGACGAACTTGGGAAGAAAGGCTTTACCATCATTGTGCATGGGAAGGCTAAGCATGAAGAAACCCAAGCCACCTTTTCACACTCTAACGCAAATGCACCTACGCTCATCCTCCTGAATATGGAGGAAGCCAAGGAAGTAGGGGAGATGATATTGAAGGATGATTACAGCGACTTTGCGGGTAAATATAGCCACGTAGCCTCAGAAGGTTTTAATCCAGAAGTAGACTTTCAAAAAGTAGCCGTAGTAAACCAGACCACCATGCTGGCTTCAGAGACCCTGGAAGTATCTACCTACTTTAAGGAGGTTATGCTAAAGAAGTATGGAGAAGAGAATATCTCCGAACATGTGGCCAATACGCGCGATACCCTCTGTTACGCCACCAAGAACAACCAAACGGCTACTCAGCGGCTATTATCAGAATCTGCAGACCTTTCCATCATAGTAGGAGGAAGAAACAGCTCCAATACCACTCATTTGGTAGAATTGAGTGAGCTTCACCTGCCGACTTATTTTGTCCGTTCGGAGGCAGATCTGTTAGATGATGGGAGCATACTTAACTTTGACTATAGAACAGGAGAAGAAGAAACTATCAAAGAATTTCTACCTAAGTCTGAACCTATCTCCATCCTCATTACCAGTGGAGCTTCCTGTCCGGATGCTATTGTAGAAAGGGTCATCCAAAAACTAGCTGCCTTAGTGGAAGGAACAAAAGCGGTGGAGGAGGTGATTCCGTCTTCGATTAATGGGTAGGGACAATGCATGCAATTTCCTTTCGATAATCAGTCCCCTTCGCCCGAGGTCGATTGTATCGTCCGAGAAGCCTTAACTAATCAGAGCTAGCATTTAGCTTCTCAAGTGTCCTGAAATACTCCAACATGGCTCGCGCTTCTTCTACCGTTACATTTTGGTTAGTCATCATTTGACCATTGAACTCCATGAAGAGGGCTTTGGCCAGAGAATCTTTTTCCACCATTTCTCCCGGATTGAGAATCATGTTCATGACCCACTCAGGGCTTCTCCTTTCCAGAATCCCGTTAGGCGGTGGCCCTATATAGGTAGATCCTACCTTATGACAAGCATTACACTTCTGCTCGTATATCTCCTTTCCTTGACTGGCCATGGCCTGATCAATTTCTTCATCAAGGGATATTGAGTCGATCGGACCAATGCCTTTAGTAGCTAAGTTGATGGTAGTAGAAGCTTTGATAAGCTTAGGTGTTTCTTTCTTGGCAAAAGAAAAGTCCCCTTTTACTTCTTTTTGTTTGCATTGGATGGCCATAAAGGCAAGCAGGAGTAAGGCTAACAATTTATACTTCATTCAAATACTATATATTGCGAGTATGAAACATGCTCTTTTGATTTTTCTCGGAATCTTGGTGGCTAGTTGTAGCACTGACCAGCAGTGGACCTATCTCTTCAATGGAGAAGACATGGAAGGCTGGCACATCTACCAGAAAGGTACAGAAAACTTTAATGGCTGGTACGTATCTGATGGGGTATTGGTCTTTGATCCAGCTAACAGAACGGATGCCTCTAATGCGGACCTGGTAACTGATCAGCAGTTCACCAGTTTCGAATTGGATCTCGAGTGGATGATTTCTGAGGAAGGGAATTCGGGTATTTTCTGGGCAGTGGTGGAAGATGAGAAATATGAGCATACCTATGACACAGGCCCTGAGATACAGGTGCTGGATGACAACTGGACCGAATACGTGGAGGGACGAGGAGATATTCAGAGAGCAGGATCCATGTTTAATGTGATGGCCCCATCTGAATTTGTTAGTAAACCAGCGGGTGAGTGGAATCATTACCTCATCCATATTGACCAGGCCCAAAACGAAGGCTTTGTGGTGTTCAATGGAGTAGAAACCCTTAGGTTTCCTGTAAATGGCCCTGAATGGGAGGAGTTGATCGCTGGGTCCGGCTTCAAGGACTGGCCCGGATTCGGGAAGGTACAAACAGGTCATATTGCCTTACAGGATCACGGAAATCAGGTGGCCTATAGAAACATCAAGATTCGGGAGTTGTAGCTGTCAAAGGGGGGACGTTTTTTCGAAAGTATATTTCCCCTCTTGGGAGGGGCGAGGGGTGGGTTAAGTGATTAATAAGTCGCATAATCTCACCTCACAATTAAGTGTGATAGCCTAACTACATCCAACTGGCAAAAGAGTCTAAGTTTCTTAACCCACCTCTTAATCTCTCCCGCATCAAGTGCGGGACATGCTTCCAAGAGGAGAGTTTTTCCTCTGTTTTTCCCTTTTTTAGAGACTTCTGCCAAAATCCAAAGTGATGTTTCTTACTAGAAAGTTCATGTTTTGGTTATTCATATTCTTATTGAGTCATCAATTTATTTATCCCCAAATAGAGAAAGGAAGATTAGTCCTGGGTATAAATACGAGTCAAATTTATGGTGATAGTGCCTTTGGCTATAATAAATTCGGTGTTACACTTGGGGGGCAAGTAGATATTAGGATCAATGATTACCTAAGCTTAAGCCCTAATATTCTATTTGAACAGCTTGGAAGTAGAAGAAGCCAGGGGAATCTAATTGTAAATGCGAATTACTTTAGCTTTCCACTATTCATTCGTGTAAATCCAGTTATTGAGAAAAATCCTACTTTTTCAGTTCTTAAGGTAATTCCATAAAGGAGCCTTAAAAACTGAAAAAGTAGGATTTTTCTTTAGAATCGGGAGATCTGTATCAAGGTTTGTCAGGTCAGATCCCTTTGTCTTTAGAGGTCGGACAAAAGCGCATGCCTATATAAGTGCTGGAGCAGAATTTTATCTTTATGGTAGATATCGAGATTAAGGTTTCTATAAATCTCAGCTCTAGAGGAGACTTTCTTTGCCTAAGGTCGATTGTATCGACCGAAAAGGACCGTCAGTAGATCCAGCAAAGCTCCTCCATCCTCGGCCATCCTCCCCATTTTGTTTTTTCTCCCTTTATCCCCAACTTCCTAGGGAACCCAATCACCCCTTATGAGAAATTACTACTCCTACACTTTTACGCTACTATTTTTTCTTTCTTCTACACTTTACGGACAGGATAAAAAATGGGATGTCAATGATCCTCCCGGTACCTATAAGGAAGTTGAGCTAAGCTTAACAGAAGGGACATGGATGAACCTGGACGTCAGCCCGGATGGGAAGACGATTGTTTTTGACCTGCTGGGCGATTTATACACCCTTCTCATAGAAGGAGGAACAGCTACCCCTATCAGAACGGGACTCTCCTTTGATTTACAACCCCGGTTCAGTCCGGATGGGGAACACATCCTTTTCACTTCAGATGCCGGGGGAGGCGACAACCTTTGGGTAGCTAAGCCTGATGGTTCTGAAGCCCGACAGATCACAAAGGAAACTTTCCGCTTGCTAAATAACGGCGTTTGGATGCCGGATGGTGAATACATAGTGGGGAGAAAGCACTTTACCTCTCGTCGATCACTTGGGGCGGGCGAAATGTGGATGTACCATATTTCTGGCGGATCAGGTGTACAACTCACCAAGCGTAAAAACGACCAGCAGGATGTAAACGAACCCTGTGTTTCTCCTGATGGGCAGTATGTCTACTTCTCAGAAGATATGTATCCGGGAGGATTCTTTCAGTATAACAAAGACCCCAACAAACAGATCTATACCATCAGACGCTACGATCGCAAAACGGGAAAGGTAGAAAATATCACGGGAGGACCAGGTGGTGCCAGTAGGCCGCAGATTTCCAGAGACGGAAAGAAACTTGCCTTCATCAAGCGCGTCCGTACGCAAACGGTCCTCTTCATACACGATCTGGAAACGGGACAGGAGTTCCCTATCTATTCAGACCTTAGCAAGGACCAACAGGAAGGCTGGGCCATCTTTGGGACTTATCCAGGTTTTTCATGGATGCCTGATGATAAGGCCATTGTGATTTGGGCGAAGGGGAAACTCCAAAAGGTGGATATTGAGGCGAAAAGCGCTACGGAAATTCCCTTTGAGTTGACCGCTAAGCATAAGCTAGCAGAAACAGTCAAATTCGAACAGTCCGTCTTCACCAAAGACTTTGATGTGAAGGTGCTGCGCCACTTGGTGACGGCTCCAAATCAGGAGTATGTGGTGTTTAATGCGTTGGGCCATTTATGGAAATCAGACGTGTCCAGAGGAAAACCGGAACGACTGACGGAAGATGCTCATTTTGAGTTTGAACCTTCTTTTGATGCGGAAGGGAAGAGGGTGGTGTATGTGAGTTGGGATGACGAAGCTCAGGGAGGTATCCATATCCTGGACCTGGAAACAGGAGGCAAGACTTCCCTAGACCTACCACCAGCTATTTACAGAACGCCCTCCTTTTCTCCTGATGGAGAGAAAATAGTCTTTGCCAAAGAAGGCGGTAACTACCACCAGGGATATCAAAACACCAAGAATGCCGGGATATATGAAGCCTCAATTGCGGATGCCGAGACCAAGTTATTGCTAAAAAGCGGACAGAATCCCCAGTATAGCCAGGACGGAACTAAAGTCTTCATCCAGCAAAGAGGAGGCGGAAAAAAGATCTTTGTCTATCTGGACCTTGAAACCTTAAAGGTGCATGAGATTTTCTCTTCCAATTACACCACCCGCTTTGTCCCAAGTCCAGATAATAAGTGGATTGCTTTTAAGGAACTCTTCAACGTCTACATAGCAGCTCTACCTATGCATGGGAAAAGCATAGATTTGTCTGCCAAGATCAAGAACATACCCGTAGCCAAGGTAAGCAGGGATGCTGGGATCAACCTTCACTGGTCGGCCGATAGCAAGACTCTTCATTGGACATTGGGGAATGAGTATTTCTCGGAACCCCTCTCAGACAGATTCTCCTTTGTGGAGGGAGCGGAAGAAACATTGCCTGCCATTGACACTACTGGAACTCCTATTATTCTTTCCTATCCTAGCGATAAACCGGAAGGACTGATCGCCTTCACGAATGCGCATATCATCACTATGGAAGGGGAGGAGGTCATAGAAAACGGAACTGTACTAATAGAAGATAATGTAATCAAAAAAGTAGGGAGTGCTTCAGATGTGAGGATACCAGCAGCAGCTAAGGTATATGATCTGGAAGGGAAAACCCTTATGCCGGGTTTCATAGATACGCATGCGCACCTGGGAGCTTTCCGTTTTGGCTTAAGTCCACAAAAGCACTGGCAGTACCACGCAAATCTGGCGTATGGGGTAACCGCTACACATGACCCATCCTCTAATACAGAAATGACCTTTGCCCAGTCGGAAATGGTAAAGGCTGGCCAGATGATAGGCCCCAGAATCTTCAGTACGGGAACCATTCTCTATGGAGCTGATGGGGACTTCAAGGCAGTTATCAACTCCCTGGATGATGCTCGATCAGCCGTCAGAAGAACCAAGGCTTATGGAGCATTCTCCGTTAAGTCCTATAACCAACCCAGAAGAAATCAGCGCCAGCAGGTCATTCAGGCTAGTAGGGAACTAGGTATCATGGTATACCCGGAAGGAGGATCTACTTTCTTCCACAATCTCTCCATGATCATAGACGGACATACCAGCATAGAGCACAATATTCCGGTTGCCCCCTTATATGAGGACGTACTTTCTCTCTGGTCAAAAACGGGTACAGCTAATACGCCCACACTGGTGGTGAACTTTGCTGGAATGAGCGGAGAGTACTACTGGTATCAGCACACCAATGTGTGGGAGAAAGAAAGGCTTTTATCCTTTACGCCTAGGGGGATAGTAGATTCCAGGGCCAGACATAGAACCATGTTGCCAGAGGAGGAGTATGTCAATGGGCACATTCTCACGGCCCAGTCCTGCACAGAACTTCAGAGACGTGGCGTAGACATTTGCGTGGGTTCCCACGGGCAGTTACAGGGACTAGCTTTCCACTGGGAGATGTGGAACCTCCATCAGGGCGGCATGACCAATATGGAAGCGCTCAGATCCGCTACGCTTAATGGCGCTCGCTACATAGGCATGGAGAAAGAGATAGGCTCTATCAAAGAAGGCAAGCTAGCGGATATGGTGGTGCTTAAGGGAAATCCTTTGGAGAATCTCCATGAAACCGAGCATGTAGTCTACACCATGGTGAATGGTAGACTATATGATGCCGCTAGCCTGAATGAAATAGGCAATTATGATAAGGAAAGAACAAAATTCTATTGGGAGCTGCCTGGCAGTGGAAATGCTTATCCGTTACATGTTGCTACCAACAGCTTTATGCAGCCACAGTGTAGCTGTAGGCATTAATCAAACCCCCTAATTTTATTCTCAAGTAAACTTAAGATGTCAACAAAGACTTTCACAGAACTACTCAAAACCGCAAGATTAATTGAGGGAAAAGGGCTGGCATATACGCTGGAGGAAGGCTGGATGCAAGGGCGCGCTATTTATGGAGGACTATCTACTGCCCTCTGTCTGCATGGAGCCATGGAACTAGTGCCGGATTTGCCACCCTTACGGTCGGTGAATGTGAACTTCATCGGTCCTGCCAGTCCAGAGGTACATGTAGAAGCGAATGTACTTAGGCGAGGGAAAAACGTGGTCTTTGTGGAGTCAAGATTGATGGGACAAGCAGGCTTGATCACCCATTGTGTATTTAGCTTTGGGGCGGCCAGGGAGTCTCGACTGGATACTATGTATGAGGATAAAATGGTAGCCCCAGATCCGGAATCAGTAGGGCCCTTATTCCCGAAAAACGGGATCACTCCTTCCGGAAAACGAGTGCCTCCATCCTTTGCCCAAAATTTTGAAGTGGGCTTTATAAAAGGAAACCTTCCCTTTTCAGGCTCTGATGATCCTTATATGGAGTTATGGGTAAAGCATAGAGATCCTGAAGCTAATGATGTAACAGCTTTGGTCGCTTTGGCAGATATGCCCCCACCTGCTATTTTTCCGGCTTTCAAGGACTTTGCGCCTATCAGCTCTATGAGTTGGATGTTTAATATTCTCACAGATGATCTCACCAACGAATCCGGCTGGTGGCTGATGGGGACATATGCAGAACATGCCAAACAGGGCTATTCCAGTCAGAATATGACCATTTATAATGATCAGGGAGAACTGGTAGTAGTAGGAAGACAGAATATCGCCATCTTTTATTAAGGAGGAATAACTCGTGAGCGATTTACAACTAAGAACTCCCTTCATTAATCATACAGCCTCATGCTAAAAGAAAAACTGGAAAACTTCGTCAAAGCCAATCGCCTTGAAGTAGCGCTGGATTGGTTACAGGTGATAGCTGAGGAGAAGGAAGACAAGGACAACAGGACTCAGGTGATAAGTCTATACGCCTCCTTGAATAATAATGAAGGGCGATTTGCCAAAGGAATCATTGACTATGATGCTTTATCCCTGGCCAGGGCTAGGGTACTTCAAGCCATATTGGATATCATCCAGGACTATGATAAAAGCAATTACTTTGAAGAGCTGGATACAGAGAAAGTGACGGCTGCCTTGACTAAGGGAGGGCAGCCATCGGCCCAAAAGTCAAAGATTCTCTTCATAGCCTCTAACCCCATAGGAACTACCCAGTTCGAGTTTGAGAAAGAGTACCTGGAGATCAGACGTATTTTCCAGAAGCAAAGAAACCAGTTCGAGGTAACGGAATCCTTCAATACGACCTTCGAGCAGTTTTTTGAGGTGATGAAGAGAGAACAACCAGAAGTCCTCCATATTTCTGCTCCTTCCACTGACAAGTACCTCATTTTCCACCGAAAGGATAATACGGTAAGGAGCATAGCCTACCATACGCTTTCGGCAGTCTTTAACATGTTCCAACCTTACCTGAAATGTGTCTTCATTAATACCCGCTGTTCAGATGTATTTCTCAAGAAAGTGTCCATCCCTACAGAGATTGCCATAGGAAGCCCAGTATTGGTGAATGATAGTGCAGCCATTGCTTTTTCAAGTGGATTCTACACGGCTATAGCTAAGGGAAGATCCTATAAGGAAGCCTTTGGTCCAGGCATAGAGGTGATGAAAGGACAGGACTGGCCTGAAAACAAGAGAATCCCCTTCGTCTATTTTGAGGATGGTGTCAGTAACCTGGAGAATGACCAAACCCCGGATGAATTCACCATAGAAGAACCACAAGAAATTCAGGATATTCTCTCTAACAAAACTGGACCCAGAGTGGAGGGATGAGGTTTCAAAAAAGCAAATTCGAATCACTTTTTAGGATCAATTGAAATTCTTTTATCAAGGCGGGTTGGCCGTCACGCCACTGATCGTGGGCGGCTTGTAGAGATGCATTGGCGGGGTAAAGCGTTTTTCCTCTATTTTGGGGCGAATGCCAAAATAGAGTCCCGCTGAAGGCGTCGTAGCACTGGAAACTTAAACTGCTTGAATAAGAACTCAAATTCTCTATCCATACTTCTTAATCACCATTCCAGTCGGCAATACTTCTAACTGCTTCATCAGCCGTAATCTGGGTAATAGAGTAGTCAGATATTTCTTGCTGATAGGTCCCCAACCTTCTTTATTCAAGCCGTGGAGGTTGAGAATCAACCATCCTCCATCAGTCTTCAGAAATTCCTGAATTCGTGTTTCCACAAATTCGTCCGCATTCTTCGGGCCGTGCGACCAGCACCCCAATTTCATCGACATGTCCTTGGAAGGAAAAGGGTTAGCTTTGTAAGGAATAGGCCCTTGTGTTCTTAAGGCTTTCACCTTGGTCAGGACGAAATCCTCCAGCTGGGGAGTAGAGGCATTAAAGGGAAAGTTGAATACGGATTCTTCGTAAGCATATCCGTCCAGATTTTTCTCAAAGTATGCTACACACTTCTCAATCAACTCCTGCGCGTAGGCAAAAGGCTGATCTGGTAATTTTAGGTGCTTCCATGAGTGAAGATTCATCTCATGTCCTTTGCTTTTTAGGGCATTCCAGTCGTCGAAGTCTCCCATCAGTTTGGGCTTGATCCATTTGTCTACACCTTCGAACTCCGGCAAATGACCAGCAGCTATAACATTCAGGCAGGCACTCATGCCATTATCTGCAAAGATTTCTCCTATCTGATGGAAGGACTTTCGGAAGCCATCATCAAAACTGAAGGTGAGGATGTGGGTTGCAGTATCCGTAGGGATCATCCCGCTACTTACTGCCAGGCTACCCAAGGCCAAGTTTTTGGTAAAGGTTCTCCGCTTCATGGTGTAGGGGTTATGAGTGATTTGTTGGAAGCCCATTCCAGTAATCGCTGATTGAATAATGCTTCTTCTTCCAGCTGAGGCGTATGCCCACTTTTCTCAAATAGATGAAAGCTAAAGTCTGGAATGGATTCGTATTCTTCCTCCCATAAGGTATAAGGAATCACGTAGTCATAAGTACCCATACCTACCCAGACGGGGATATTCAGTTTGACAGAATCTCTAAACATATCATAGTCATGGAATACGGTCCCAAATAGATGTCCGATAAGCTCAGTATGGGCCGTCATGCGATCCCACAGCCAGGTAGCATCATAGAGGGAGTCGTACCAGTATTGGGCAGAGGTGGCTACATAGGCCTTGGCAAAGTCGTTAGAATTATCCTCAGCCAACTGGATTTGTAAAGCTTCCCACAGGCTATCCTGCAGGACCTTTCTTTCTGGATGGGCCGTTTCCCATAAGTCTGCTACAGCCTGATCAAAGGCTTCATTTCCATGCTTGGCAGGAGAGCCTATGATGACTAGGCCTGAGATCTTGTCCTGATGTCGCTTGGCATATTCCATAGCAATGGTACCATGAATGGAATGCCCTATGAGTAAGGGCTTTTCTAGACCCAGCTGTTGTCTGGCTGACTCTATGTCTGCTACTATTTCCTCTATGCCGTACGCTTCCAGATTTACCGGAGAATATTCTTCTGCAAACCACCGAAGATCCACATGATGCAATTGTATGTGTTTTTCTAGCTCTTCAGAGAAAGTCCTGGGATAATAGATATGAGAACCTATGACCAGGGCAGGAGTACCTTCCCCTTCTATCACATAATCGAGGGTAGTGGAATCTACTTGAATACCTTGGTAGTCAGGTGTAGCCATTTTCTCCTGTTCAGATTTGGGAGAACAGGCAAATAATAAGAAAAGCGCTGGCAATAGTAAGTAGTTCTTCATTTAGGGAAGATAATGTCTTTCTCTTTGCGCCTTCACGTGAGAATATTACTCAATAGAAACAAAGCCAAGCGTTAAGAAAGAGAATCTCCCAACATTCTCCTACCTATTATTGGGTACTTTTCTGCACCTCTTTCACCTCATACTTCGGTGTAGCATAAAGGAA
>JBCBKZ010000123.1:0-10775 GCA_038520955.1 Bacteroidota bacterium
CTTCCTACTGGTATCAGAGTAAACCCGGTGATGAAATCCCTTCTTACATGGTGTTCAGGCATGAATGGCCTTCCTACTATTTTCAGGATGACTTTCCTGAAAAAGGCAGATGCTTTGGAATAGTCCTTAATGAGCAACTCATAGGACAGGTAAATTATAATGAGATCCAGCAAGCTGACCAAAGCGTAAGTCTGGATATTCTCTTATCAAATAAGAACAACATGAATAAGGGGTATGGTTCTGATGCCTTAAAAACCCTGACTACCTACCTGTTTAAAACCTTTCCCCTCAAAAGCTGTAGTGCAGAAATCTTCGGAGAGAACACTCGTGCTGTCCAGGCTTTTCAGAAAGCAGGTTTCCAAATCCAACAAGAATTCGAACGAGGAGGTAAATCCTGGGTTCTCCTGGTGATGAATTCTCCGCTTAGCGTTTGATTTTCCCCAATTAACCCATATTAGAGGAATACTTTCAAGGGCTTAACGTTATAGCTATTAATGTTTTTATTTCACTTGGCTATCGCATAAATTTAGCCCTGTATATGAGAAAAATAGCCATTTCGGACATACACGGTTGCTCTAAGACTCTTAAGGTACTCCTTGATAAGCAGGTAGGATTAACATCGGATGATGAACTTTACCTACTAGGGGATTATATAGACAGAGGTCCCGACTCAAAGGGGGTTTTAGACTTCATCATGGAAATGAGGAAGCAAGGACAGGTAGTGAGATGTCTGATGGGTAACCACGAACTCATGATGATAGAGTCCCGTGAAGCCAATAAAGAGTCTACTGTTTGGCGATTAAATGGTGGAGTAGCCACTATTGAGAGCTTTGGGACTTCTACAGTTGCCAGCATCCCTCAACAATATTTTGACTTCCTGTATTCTCTGGAAGACTACATACTGGTAGATGAGTACATCCTGGTTCATGCCGGGCTGAACTTTGAGTACAAGGGAAACGGGAAAGCCAAGAAGGACTTCCTCTGGAAGATCAAGAACCCTTTCCTGGACAGAAAAAGCCTTTTCTGGTTAAGAAACTGGCATGACAATATTGACAGAGACTGGTTAGGGAGCCGGGTCATTATCCACGGACATACCCCTATTTCCTCGTATGACATCCAGAAGATGAATCACAACCTGGAGGAGCTACCTGTACTTGATATTGATAATGGATGCTTTGCCAAGTTTCAGGCGGGTATGGGACACCTGTGCGCCTATGATATGACCAATAGGAAATTGTATTTCCAGCAAAACATAGAGTAATTCTCAACCCGCATTTCCTTTTTCTTACGAAACTCAGATAAAATTGTCTTTTGTGAAGACAATAATGCTTTTTTGTCCCTATGAGCAGGGTTTCTATAGAACAAATCCAAACTTACACAGGCCACAAAGGAGCCATTTTTGCCCTATGTGCTGATGAAGAGAACCACTGCTTTTATAGTGCTGCGGATGACGGTATCGTGGTAAAATGGTCATTGGAGAAGGATAATAATACGGGAGAAGGCATGCTTAGTGTGGGAAGAGCCGTATATGCCTTAAGTGTTATTCCTGAGAAAAAACAGCTGTGGGTAGGAGCAAGTGATGGGAAGATTTATGTAGTAGATACAGAGAGCAGAAAATTGATTTCCACCCTTTCAGCCCATACCCACCCCATTTATCAGCTGAAGTACGAGCCTACTCATAAGCAGATGTGGGTCTTGGCAGCCAATGGATGGTTAAGCCTGATAGATACTCAGAAGTTGGTTACTTCCTTTTCCAGACAGCTTCATACAAAGAACCTAAGAAGCCTGGTGTTTCACTTAGGACAGGCATTTATTGGAAGTAGTGATCATTCTATTCGTCAGTATGGGATAGATTCTCCAGAAAAGGAAACACATCACTGGCTGGCCCATGATAGGTCGGTATTTTCCTTACTTATTCATCCAGAAGCCAACTATTTATTGAGTGGGGGGATGGATGCTCAGCTAGCGGTTTGGGACCTGAAACAGGACTATAAACAGATCAGAAAGATTCCAGCTCATTACTTTACGGTAAATGATCTGGCATTATCCCCTTCAAATGACTACTTTATGAGTGGAAGCAGGGATAAAACCCTAAAACTATGGGATGCCTATCAGTTTGAGTTACTGAAAGTTATAGATCATCCCCGTAATAAAGGGCATTTACACAGCGTAAATAAAATATTATGGCTTAACGTAGATAATTCCGTAATTTCGGGTAGTGACGATAAGCGGATAATTCGCTGGATAGTAAATACGACAACATAACTATTGTGAACTTCTCAACGTTTAACTGACAGATAGACAAGCTGACAGAATAATAAGAGAAGGAAATTTTTTAGTAGCCGAGAGAGTGGAGGGATTTTAGAAATATAGAATCATGCTTACCCCTATAGAAATACGACAGCAGACTTTTAACCGGGAGTTCAGAGGATATGACCGGGTAGAGGTAGATGCGTTTTTGCAGGAAGTTTCAAAAGCATTGGAGCTACAACTGGAAGCCAACAGAAAGCTAAAAGAAGAGCTGGACAAAGTCCAGTCAAACTATAATACTCTAAAACAGGTGGAGAATATGCTGCATAAAACCCTTATGCAGGCTGAAGTTTCTTCCAAAACTACCCTGGAAAACGCTCGTGAAAAGGCTGAACTAAAGCTCATGGAAGCTGAAGCCAAGGCCAGGGACATCGTTCAGGATGGTATTTCTGAGCGTAAACGTGTGGATGGAGATATCCAGGAACTCGTGGATACCAGGGATGAAATTCTCACCCAACTAAAAGTATTTCTCGGTACCCAGATTAATAGATTAAGTGGCATAGAAGAGAGAATGAAACTGGATTCCTCTACCTCTAAAGGTGTTCCCAACGGGGTGGTGCATTCTCCTTCCGTAAACGACATCTTCGATAGGCCTGAGCAGCCGCCTCATACCAATGGGAAAACAAATGGACAAAGTGCTAAAAGCCTCATAGAAGATATCGCAGACGAACTGTAAATTTACCACCAATACTTTTATCTTTCTTTTCCACTGACGTATTTTACGCCCTGCTTTCCTCACAGGCAGGCAGATACTACTTTATTTTATGATCTCATCTCATGATTTTATCTGATTCTATTATTCTTGAAGAAATAGAGAAAGGAAATATTGTCATTGAACCTTTTAGAAGGGATTGCCTGGGAAGTAACAGCTATGATGTACATCTGGGGAAATCCTTAGCAGTGTATGAGAATGAGATCCTGGATGCTAAGGCTCATAATACCATCAGGGAGCTAGAGATCCCAGCTGAAGGTCTGGTATTGCGGCCAGATGAGTTTTATCTGGGCGTAACAGAAGAATACACAGAAACTCATGCCCATGTACCATTCCTGGAAGGAAAAAGTAGTACCGGCAGGCTGGGAATCCATATACATGCTACGGCAGGAAAGGGAGATGTGGGATTCTGTAATACCTGGACGCTGGAAATCACGGTAGCCCAACCTGTAAGAGTCTATGCGGGCATGCCTGTGGGCCAGCTCATCTACTTCCATGTAGAAGGAGATGTGATCAACAGATACAATCATAAGAAGAATGCCAAATACACCAGCCGTACTACTAAGCCGGTGGAATCCATGATGTGGAAGAATAGCTTCTAGGACATTCTGGCTGCGAGGAGCTTGTCTATATATTTCCCCAGAATATCAAACTCAAGGTTAATTTCCATCCCAGGCTCAAGGGCCTTGAAATTTGTGTGCTCGTAGGTATACGGGATAATGGTAACTGTAAACGTCTCGGGATCAGCATCTATGACGGTTAGACTTACGCCATTGATACAGATAGATCCTTTATTCACCAGAAGATTGGTATGTTCTTTAGGAAATGTGAAAGTGTAAATCCATGAACCTCCTACCTCTTCTACCTTAACTACTTTGCCTACGGTATCAACATGTCCCTGCACAAAGTGCCCGTCTATTCTGGCGCCTACTTGCATAGACCTTTCTACATTTACCAGGGTCCCTTTTTCCCAGCTATTTAATTGTGTTTTTTGAAGGGTCTCCTGAACAGCCGTAACTGTATAGGTGACGTTCTGCTCGTTCACCTCTACCAGAGAAGTTACGGTTAGACAGACACCATTATGAGAAATGCTTTGGTCTACCTGAATTTTCTCCTGAAAGGGAGCCTTAATGGTGAAAATACGATTAGTGCCTTCTGTAGCTACAGCCTGAACTTCTGCTACGCCTTCTATTATACCTGTAAACATATGGCAAATTAAGTAAGAAAAGGCTGACACTACACATGCCAGCCTTTTTATCTAACCACTAAAATTTGTTTCTGTTATCTGATCAAGGATACCCAACCTTTCAGTTCCCTGACTACATTTTCCGTCAGACCTAGCTCCTCGTAGATCATATTGTAATAATATGTCCCGTCTGCAGCATCATTCCCATTAGAATCTACTTCTCCATCCCATAAGATCTCTATATCTGTGGTGTTAGTATGCATTAGCCTACCCCAACGATCATAGATCTTTAGGTCTCTTATTACGACATCTCTGTAGAATAGAGGTGTGAAGTAGTCATTAATGCCATCATCATTAGGAGAGAATACGTTCCCCATCTCAAGGCCTGGACAGAACTCCAGGCAAGTAGTATCTGACAGCTGACTGGTGTTCCCCAGAAAGTCTGTTGCATTGATAGCATAGCAACCTGAGAAATTTTGGTCTCTTTCATCAAAGACAAAAGTAATGACTGTATCTGCTCCAAAGGAAGCATAAGAGAAGGTAGCTACAGGTTCAAATGGTCCCTGATCCGTGAGGGCATAATATAAGGTGATGCTTTGGCCATCCTCATCACAAAGTTCGTTTTGTTTGGTTACCGTCACTGTATGCGTAAATGTTTCACTGTCTGAGGTAGCCGTCATCATAGGATTACAGGGAGGGAAAGTATCACTGGCTATGGTACAAGAGATTTGAGAATCATTAATGAGCTCAGGCTTTATCCCGTTCACATTATGAGAACCAAATGAACGCACGAAATAGCAGTACTCAATATCATCTTCCAGGTTCATGTCCACATATCCATGCTGTGTAGCACCTGTACCGGCTACACTTGCCAGGAACTGGAAGTCACCCCCATCTACTGAGCGGAAGATCTCATAGTTAATGTTATCCCATGGCACAAACTCTTCCCAACCAAGGTTAATGGAACCATTATCTCCTAAGGTAGTGAGGAAGATACTTGAAGCTTCATTAATCCCTTCGCTGGAGACAACTGGCATATTAGAGCTGTCAAAGATCTCTACTCTATAGTTGTACCCGTTTGACCGAGTATCAAGATTTACATCTGTATAGGTAGTGTCCGTAAATGGAAGGCTGGCTATCTCATTTTCTGCTGGCTGATCATGAGCACCTCTAAATAACCTGAATGTATATGGTGGAGGGAAGAAGCTGTCAATGGAGTCTGGCAGAGACCAACTCAGGAAGATCTCTCCATCAGTTAAACCCGTAACAGACACACTGTCATTGGTCATGTAGAGAGAATCACTTAGGATCTCCACACATACCTCTTCCGTGGCACAACTTTCTATCAATGGAATAAAAGGGGCTTTCACGTCTCCATACATGGCTGTTACCACATAACAGATCTCATTATTAAAGATCTCAGGTACCCCCATGAGAGAATCGTTAAAAGTAGTATTGTCCCAGCCAGCCTGGTATTCTATTAACTCAAAACCTACATCTTCAGGACTCATTTCACAACAAATGGTATCCTGTTCCCAACTAGCTGAGTTAATTCTTCTATAAATCCTATACCCTAAGGCGTTATCACAGGCAGAAGGTGCCCAATTAAGCTGTACCTGCCTGGAACCTTTAACGGCCTCTAAACCTTCTGCGGGGGGAGGGATCACCTGGACTCGAAATACCTTATTCGCGGTAAGCCTCACATTGGAGGGGCTATTTATATAAGAGTCATTATCGTGAGCAAAAAAGTCCACCTGATATTCCTGGGTTCGAATGTTATCACAGATGGTATTCCAGACAATGGTTCCCTTAATGGTATCTATAGAGGTGATGTTATTTCTTGTCGTAACCGGGATCTCATCCCATACCCGGTTTCCGGAAGCCGGATCTATGATAATCCCTTCAATAGTTGCGGGGTTAGTCAGGTCCTGGGAGAAAGGTCCATTCAGACCGAATGCACCATTATTCAATTCCAGGTATAAACTATCCACTCCATCAGGATCATAAGATAGTACATCTACTTCCAGTCTATCCGTAGCAGTAATACAGGTATCACTAATGATTTCTATAATGGGCGGGTTGTTGGGGCAGTCGTCTACAAAGATCGCCATGTCTCTCACGACTCGACCTAGTTCTACTCCATTTCTATATTCTCTTACCTCGAAGGCAATGTTGAAAGTACCTACCCTATTAGGAACATCCCAGGTAATGACACCAGTTAGAGGATCTATTTCTATAGGACCTGAATCAAAAATAGGATCATCTGGAAATCTGTATCCGTTTGTGGGTGAAGGAGGAATGCTGGCTTCAGGCTCATACTGAAAGGAGGGCCTGAGTTCATAAGCCAGGGAGTCACCATCAGGATCAAATCCTCCGGGGTTATGTGTCCAAAGCTTTCCGGTACATGCCTCGTCCAGAGGATCATTCAGCATGACAGGCGTACTGTTAGTCCCTACAATAGGGTTAGGGATACAAATGCGGGTTTCCACATAGAAGGCTGTACCCCCGGGATTATCCATATTCAGTACATCTTCTCTCCTGGCTACGTCGAAGTATCTTACGTCATAGCAACCAGGACCGGGAAAGGTGTAGGTAACGGTATAAATATTTCTTTTTACTGTTCCGTAAATAGGTTCTCCCACATTTACAGGTGGGGTTAAATCACAGTCTGTAGGGATAACAGTAGATACATTCCCGTTAATTCTGGGAATACTTAGCAGATTATCTATGTTTTGAGGGTTCCCTCCCACACTCCAAATCTCAAAATCAGCAGAACAGCGGTCAACTCCTTTGGGAGCCGGATCCGTATAAGTGGTCAGGGTAATCTCATAGGTATTATTACCGAGGTATGTAGCCGTGATTTGTCCGGCAAGATTATGGGAGGCATGCAATATCTGTATACCTAACACATTACATATTACACCCACAAGGATGTACCCTAGCACCCGTATTCTTCTGCGCATGAGCTCTTTTGGCATGTTATATTTTTGAAGAAGCGAACTGACCATATGATAGTGAAAAAGAAATAATCCCTAAAAGTTACCTATAAGCTTGTAAAACCGAAACAGGAAAAAGTCAATTTATACATTCTACGGAATATTCCCCTTGATTCTTGATTTCCAATTTCTGTTCATACCCTACTATTTAGCCCTTCTAATTACATAAATACTCAACTGCCAGAACATTCTCTCTGTATATTGTATGCTCAACAGTAAGCTTAGTCTCTATAATCTTACGTTCCTTCTTATGCCAGTCTTACATTCTGCTTACTATGAGTCAGTTGAAGCTTAATTTCAGGCTGAAAATCATCTGGGAATTTCTCTAAACTTATTCAAGAAGACTTTTGCTTTTTGGAAAAAAAACTCCGTACTTGCACGACCATTTTATAGCCTAGATAGATATACACTTCTCATGTTAGGAAGAACCTATATAACTAAGTCTGCCAATCAAACAGATATTGAGAAAAAATGGTTGGTTATAGACGTTGAAGGAAAGACGCTGGGGAGAGCTGCTTCCCAAATCGCTTACCTCCTTAGAGGGAAGCACAAACCTTATTTTACTCCACACGCTGACTGTGGTGATTACGTTATTATCATTAATGCTGATAAAGTAAGGTTGACAGGGAACAAGTGGGACAAGAAGGAGTATATCCGTCACACTGGATACCCTGGTGGTCAGCGCGTTGTTTTGGCTAAAGAAATGCTGGCCAAGCACCCTGAGAGACTGGTAGAAAATGCAGTTAAGCGCATGCTTCCCAGAAATAAATTGGGAAGGCAGATTTATCGTAATATGAGAGTTTACGCGGGTAATGAGCATCCACATGCTGCACAAAACCCTGAAACATTTGAATTAACTTATTAAAATACAGGATATTATGGATCAGGTAGTAGCTGTGGGTAGAAGAAAAAGAGCCATAGCCAGAGTATATCTCAAGCCAGGATCAGGCGATTTCAAGATTAACAAAAGGGAGTTTGGAGAGTATTTTCCTTTCGACCTACTTCAGATGAAGGTTCTTGAGCCTTTTACCGTAGCAGACCTTAGTAAAGGTGAATATGACATTCATGTTCATGTACACGGCGGTGGAATCACAGGGCAGGCAGAGGCAGTAAGACTGGGAATCACACGTGCCCTGGTTGAAACTAATGCTGAGTTTAAGCCTGTACTGAAAAGAGCTGGTCTGGTTACCAGAGACGCCCGTAAAGTGGAAAGAAAGAAATACGGTAAAAAGAAGGCAAGAAAGAGCACTCAGTTCTCAAAACGTTAAAGTCAGGTCATTACGAATATGCAAGAAATTACTTATCAAAAGCTATTGGATGCCGGTGTTCACTTTGGACACTTACGTAAAAAATGGAATCCCAATATGTCTCCATACATCTTCATGGAGAGAAATGGCATCCACATCATTGACCTTAATAAAACTAAGCGTATGCTGGATGATGCCACCAAGGCTACTCGCCAGCTAGCTGTTTCCGGAAGAAAGATCCTGTTTGTTGCTACCAAGAAGCAGGCAAAGGAAATCGTGGAAGAGCACGCAAAGACTGTCAACATGCCTTTCGTTACTGAAAGATGGCTAGGTGGCATGCTTACCAACTTCTCTACGGTAAGAAAGAGTATCAAGCACATGAACAACATCGAAAAGATGATGACTGATGGTACTTTTGACCGTATCAATAAGAAAGAGCGTCTCATGTTTACTCGTGAGAAAGCCAAGTTGGAGAAAGTGTTAGGAGGTATTGCTGACCTAAACAGACTTCCTTCTGCCCTATTCATAGTGGACATCAAGAAAGAACACATTGCCATCGCTGAGGCGCGTAAATTGAATATCCCTACCATCGCCATGGTAGATACTAATAGTAATCCTAATCTGGTAGACTTCCCTATTCCGGCAAATGATGATGCCGCCAAGTCTATCCAGCTTGTCATTAGTACCGTCACTGAATCTATTGCAGACGGATTACAGGAGCGCTCTAAGAAGCGTGAAGAAGAAAAGATCAAGAAAGAAGCTGAAAGACAGAAGAAAGAAGATGAAAAGCAGGCTGTCGAAGCTTCCTGATTCAACTAATATATCCTAAAAAACCGCCACTAGTTGGCGGTTTTTTTTATGTCTTAAATTCTGGGAATAATACTTGGCTCTGTTAAGCCATTATTCAGTTAGGGTTGATTAGTTAAGCGCCCCACCATTCAGGAGTTGCCCAAATTTGAGCATCCTATATTCATTCTTTGGTGCAGGATGATCCCAGAGGTTCTCTAAAGAGGTAATTACCTTATATAGCCTTGTCGTTTCAAGAGTCTTGGATGCTGAGCCTGACGAAGTACAAGGACCTTATATGGGACGCTTTGTATGGTTCTCATCTACTAAATAGGTAGACTCATATTATAAACCGTTTATAGTGTTTGAGGAGAGATTCGTTAAGCTTCCCTAATAGCAAAGAGTCTCATACTTCTAAGGCAGTAAGTCTCACTAGTCACTTCCTACCATTGTTTTTCAATGGTATTCAACTCCTGACTACTAAGTATCCTTTAGGTAAAGAGAATGGGATTAGGTGCTATTATTACAAAAAAATAGGCTCACCATTTCTGGTGAGCCTATAGGTATAAATGAATAAGAATATTATCAATGTCCGAAGTAGAAGCTTACCCATGCGCGGAGGAATCCGTATCCATCTTTCTTGTCTGGATTCCCTCTTATCTCTCCTATTCCGTAAGCCCCTCCTGATCTGTTAGCCAGATCTTCAGCCACAAATCCTGAAGTCTGGTTAAGTCTGTCTGGATCTGCATATGATCCACTAACATCATCTATGTAGTCAGTGAAAGCCTTGCTGTAGGTGGCTTCTAAACTCACACTGAAGTTTCCTTTTACCCTGAAAGTCACCCCTACTCCCATAGGAACACTTACCTGTATAGTAGAATAAGGACCAGGGTTATTAGTATCATCGCTAAACAATTGTCCTTCTGTACCTAAAGGTTGAAGATCTATCCACTGACCGTAGTACTGAGTTCTGGGGTTAAACCAGAACAAGCTTACACCGGCGAATACATAAGGCGTGATGAACATGTCTTCCTCATAAAACCTTCCGAAGTTCTCATCAGGAATAATGTCGAACACTACTACATCACTTAACTCAGCTAGATTAGTCTCAAAACTCAGGTTTCTGGTTCTTCTGGCCGGATCTGTGGCCCAGGCATCATTACCCTCTAGTTTCGTAAAAGACAATCCTATTCTGTTACTGATGTGAGGATTCACATAGTAGCTATAAGAAAGATGAAAAGAGGGGTTTAACTTGTCTCCAGGAAAGTTCTCGGAAAGATCTCCCTGATAGGTTGATGCTCCAATGCCTCCTGAGAAAACATGCTTTCTCTGAGCATGCAGATCAGTTACGCAAATACTTGCGAGAAGAAGGGTAAGGGAAAAGAGTAAGTTATTTTTCATAGACCAAGACCGTTTGGGAATTGTCTGCTTGAAGTTTGCACAGTGAATGACGAATCGAGACAATCCTATTTACCAAGAGCTTTTTTCACAACTTATTTTTTGTTTGCAGCGAACTTTATTATCCATTCGTCTTGGAA
>JBCBKZ010000124.1:0-10755 GCA_038520955.1 Bacteroidota bacterium
CAAAATTCTTCCCATGTATCTCCATTATTTCCATCATAGGACCAGTGTTTGTCCATCATCTTACTCATACTTTCCTGAGAAAGGACCTCACTAGCAGCAGAAGCTCCCTTACTCATGAAAAACTGACTTAGCTTAACAAGATCCCTGGCAGAGGCTCTCAAACTCCCTTGAGGACCAAAGATGAGTCCGTTTTGCCCAATTTCATATCCATCAAAAGCTCTTGATTCAGGCCTTATCCCATTGTAATCATCTGCCTGAGCTACCCATGCACTATCCTTGTAGCGGTACAAAACGGCCAACTGATCGAAATCCTCCACATCCAGCACATTAAAACTACTCCCCATACCCAATGGCTCAAAAATGTGCTCCTTGCAATACTCATCAAAGCGTTGACCACTTCTCAACTCTATGATGGAAGCTATAAGTCCCCAGCTACAATTGGTATAGGAAAAGTATTCTCCAGGCGCCCGTTCATCATACATGTCATCCGTGAAGTATTTTCCCTTTGTCAAGAAGAGTTCCTTGATGTCTAGCCTATCCTTAATCATATTCCCGGAGAATTTCCCATAGCCTTCTCCATCCCTAAGGCTGGATCTATGAGAAAGTAATAGGTCAAGCGTGATAGGCACGTCCGGATGAGCTGGATTTCTCAATTCCCATCCCAGATACTCACCCACATCTGTTGATAAATCCACCTTGCCTTCATCTACTAGTTGCATGAGGGCTATAGCGGTCAAGGTCTTGGAGATAGAGGCTATGCGATACACGGTGTTAGGGGTCACAGGGATTTCCCTTTCCAGATCAGCCAGCCCATAACATCCTTCAAAAGATACTTCTCCCTCTTTCAGCAATACCACTGACAATCCCATTAGGTCATGCATGGCCACCACCTGCTGAAGACCTTCTTCAAGTTGATCCGTAGGTAGTTCTATAACAGCCTGCTGACTTACTTGCTGACAAGAAAGCAACAAGCCTAGCGCTAGTATGATGATAATTCCTCTCATTATTTTGGTTCTTGCATGGTGATACAGTGAATCCCGCCTCCACCAAAGTTGACTGATAAGGCATCCAACATAAGCACTTCTCTTTCGGGAAAAATTTCTGTCAGAATACGTTGGGCTTCTGCATCTCTTTCTTTCATGATCTCGTCCATCCCTTCCTTCCAATATTTCTGTCCCAGCACTACCTCATTGGTAATCAGAAAGTTCAAGTAGCTGGCAGCTGCCAATACTTTAACCGGCTCTCCTACCGGAAAGACGTCCCCCTGAGCATATTCCAGGGTACTGATGACATCATACACTGGATCTCCCGGTTTCATTTCTCCCTCTATGGTTCTGGGTAAGGGCATTCTCACTATGTTAAAGGGGTTCCCATCCTGATCTACTGCTTCCTTGAGAATCTGATAATTTTCCTCCATTCGCTCATGATTAATCCTCGCAATAGGATCTTCCATATCCTCCTCTGCCACACTAGCTAGCAAAACGGTATTTTCATTTACAAAGCGAGCAAATTCATCTATGTGCCCATTGGTAGTGAGAACTGTAAAAGCCTTTTCTTCTCCCATATCTATGGGTCCAAGGAAAGTATGTTCGTCTTCCTTGAGGCCCTCCTTCAACCATACCACATGGCTGGCTCCTGTCATTCTTTTCAACTCTGCTTCAACTTCCTCTTTGGTCATGTTGGGATTACGTCCCATCTCTACTTCTTCTACTACCATGAGGGTTCCTTTTCCATTGACCTCCCTGTCTCCTCCTTCACTGATCAAATCTGTTGAGATCATAGGAAGACCCATCAAGTCCGCTATTCTCTCATCAAATTTTTCTTCCACCTTGGCATCTGCATCTGTAGTATCCGAGTACCCCCAGGCATTAAACCCGTAATCTGCCATCATCTTTTCCCCATTGACTCCTTCCACGAAATTGGGGCCCATGTCGCGTGTCCAGAACTCTACTGAGGGGACTTCGTGAAATTCGATATTGCCTTCCAGTGAGTCAGCAATGAGAGACTTGGCATGTTCCAGGAGTTCGGCACTATTGGCACATACATGCACCTTTTGGTGTGCACTGACAGACTGTGCTATTTGCAGAGCCACCGCATCATTTGAGTAGCCTGCCAAGTGGTCTTCAGGTGGCCAGATCATCCAGACAGCTTCCTGTTCTTCAAACTCAGCTGCCTGCCTGGCAATCTTCAACTCATTTTCATAGGAAGATTCTTCAGAGGATTGACAAGCTGGGAGGAGAATCCCCAATAGAATACCCCCCAACATATAGCTTAGTGGTTGTTTCATGGCTTAGTGTGCTTTCTCAAAATGGATATGTTCTTTCTCCAGATCCTGCATGGTAGCAATAATACTATCTGAAAGAATGTCAATGGTTTTATCTATCGCAGCTTTGTCCAGGGTTAAAGGTGGGGAAAGTACATTCATAGGACCTATAGGCCTTATGATAAGTCCCCTATCTTTACAGTGGTAATAAATCCTTTTGGAAATTCTCACAACATCATCAAAATAGGATTTCGTTTCCTTGTTAGCTACATTTTCCAGGCATAACATATAATGGCTTCCCCTCACCTCTCCTACTATGGGATATTCCTCCAGTTGTTTGAGAGAATCATGGAAATAAGGTCCCCATTGTTGCACATGCTCACAGAACTTTTCTCTCTGGAGAATCTCTATATTTCTTAAACCTACATCACAACCTAGGGCATGCCCAGAATAAGTAAACCCATGAGAAAAGTAGGGATTGTCATTTTTAGGTCTGCTGATCACCTCATGTATCTCATCAGAAATCATGGTGGCTCCAAGTGGGATGTATCCGGAAGAAAGCCCCTTAGCTAGGACCAGTATGTCAGGTACGATTCCAAACTTCTCTTCGGAAGCAATCATGTGCCCTAACCTACCGAATGCGGTAACCACCTCATCTGAGATGTATAGCATTCCATATTTCTTACAGATGTCCCAGCTTCTTTTATGATAACCTTCTGGCGGAACAATGACTCCCCCTGCTCCCATAATAGGTTCTGCAATGAAACAGGCTACTCTATCGGGTCCCAGTTCCAGTATTTTTTGTTCTAGTTCTTCTATCAGATGATCGCAAAAGGCAGCTTCACTCATCTCTGTCGGCCTATGATAGGGATAAGGGGCCGACACATAGTGAACCAGGTCTGGCACCATATCAAATCCCACATGCGTAGACTGAATTCCCGTCAGGGTATGGGCTAAATAGGTACTTCCATGATAGCCAAGATCTCTGGAGATCACCAGCTTTTTCTCATGCTTCCCTAGCTGGTTAAAGTAGTAGTGGACAATTTTGATTGCCGTATCATTGGCCATAGAACCTCCTGTCCCATAGAACACATGGTTAAGGGGTCCCGGACAGATTTCAGCCAACTTAGCGGCCAACTCTGCTGCGGGGGGAGAAGAAGCATCTTCAAAAGTGTTATAGTAAGCCAGCTTGGCTGCCTGCTCCGCCATGAGATTGGCGATCTCCTCATTTCCATGTCCTATGTTCACGCACCAAAGGCCTGCTATGCCATCTATGTATTCTTTGCCTTCTGAATCATAGATAAAGTGGTCCTTGCCGGAAGCATATATGACAGAGCCCTCTTTCTGGAAGACATTATAGTTGGCGTAGGGATGGATAAAGTGATCCTTATCCTTTTCCCAAAGTTGTTGAGTTTGTGGAGACGACATATATTATTTGCGAATTTCCGATAGAATTGTGCAGAATTTACACTTTAATTCTATGTTTTTGCAAAAAAAGCAGAAAAAGCGTAAGCTAGGGCATGGATACGACTTCCTTTATGCTAGATAAAGTAGATGTGGATATACTTAGGCACCTTCAGCAGGATGGCAGAAAATCCCTGACGGATATTGCTGAGGAAATGCAGGTATCTGTGAGCACCATTCGTAACAGGTTGAAAAGATTGACGGATGAAGGAATCCTCCACATCATAGGCTGGGCGGATCCTGTTAAAACCGGCTTCCATGCCTATGCGAGAATCACCATAGATGTAAAGCCCACCTCCCTCATTAGGGAAGTTGCCGAGCAACTAAGTAGCATACAAGAAGTAAGCTTTCTCGCCATTACATCGGGTCCCTATGACCTGGAAATCAATCTACTTTGTAAGGACAATGCTCACCTACTGGAAGTAATGCACCAGCAAATACATACCATCAAGGGGGTACATGCTACCCATACTACCCTGTATTTTGAAGTACTGAAGTGGGCTTCTCATAAGGTAGGAGATACACAATCTTCAACTGGAATGGAGTCCCAAATCGTGGACAATAGAATAAACGCATAAATGAACATTCAGGCTGATAGATTCTGGGATAGAATGATGCGTATGGCACAGATAGGTGCTACACCTAAAGGAGGGGTGTGCAGAGTAGCCTTAACGGAAGAAGATAAGGTGGGGAGAGAATTATTCATCCAATGGTGTGAAGAGGTAGGTTGTAGCATTCGCATGGATCAAATGGGAAATCTCTTTGCCAGAAGAGAAGGACTGAAGCCAGAGCTTGATGCCGTTTTGGTAGGGAGTCATCTGGATAGCCAACCTACAGGAGGGAAGTATGATGGCGTGTTAGGTGTGCTGGCGGGTTTAGAAGTAGTGGAAAGCCTGAATGATCAGAATGTCCAGACAGACAGGGCCATAGAAATAGTCTCATGGACCAATGAGGAAGGGGCACGTTTTTCCCCTGCCATGATTGGATCCGGGGTATTTGCGGGAGAATTCTCCCTGGAATATGCTTACGCGAGAACCGATAAGGCAGGGATTAAGCTGGGAGACGCCTTGGAAGAAATTGGGTATAAAGGAGATGTTGTCATGGGAGAATCTTCTTATGCTGCCTGCCTGGAACTTCATATAGAACAAGGCCCCATTCTGGAAACAGAAGAATTGCCTGTAGGGATAGTGAAAGGCGTACAAGGCATCCGATGGTATGACCTGATTCTGACAGGAAAGGAAACCCATGCGGGCCCTTCTCCCATGTCATACCGAAAAGATCCCATGAAGGCTGCCGCTCAGATTATGCAATCCATTTACGAGATAGCAGATGCCTATCAACCAGATGCACGAGCAACTTTAGGATATCTGGATGCAGTACCGGGCGTGAAGAACACTGTACCCGGGCAAGTTACCTTGTCCATAGATCTAAGACATCCTGATGCAGAACGGCTTAGTCTCATGGACGCCCAACTAAAGAAAAACATCAAAGAGATTTGCGAACCATCTGGCATTAGTCATCAGCTTGAAGAGGTATGGTATTCTCCTCCAGTTGTTTTTCATGAGAAATGTACTGAGGCATTGAAGAACGCAGCAACTGAGCTCAAGATCCCTCATAAAGAAATGGTGAGTGGGGCAGGACATGATTCTGTCTACCTGAGTAAGGTAGCTCCCACGGCCATGCTGTTCATTCCTTGTAAAGATGGACTGAGCCATAATGAGCTGGAACATGCCGAGAAAGAACATGCAGTGGCGGCTACTAATATCCTGCTCCATGCTGTTCTCCAACTGTCAAAAACATAAGGTAACATACTCGAAACTGATCATTCTATATAAGCTACCATGAGTGTCCTAACTACCAGCTATCAATTAGATCCCAAGACGCTTTCTTTTCTGGAAGAAGAACAAAAACTCTTCATAGGCGGAGAATGGATCTCCCCCCAACATGGAAAGACCTTCCCTACCCTTAACCCTGCAAATGGGCAAGTGATAGCGGATATCCCACTAGCAGAGGATGTAGATGTGGATCAGGCCGTAGCATTAGCCCGAGCTGCATTTGGAAAGAAGTGGTCTTTACATCATGATCCGGCAAATAGATCCAAGCTAATCTGGAAGCTGGCAGACCTAATGGCAAGGGATAAGCAGGTTCTCATAGAATTGGAGACCCTGGATAATGGGAAGCCTTTAAATAAGGCTGCTTATGACATCCAGGGTGCCATCAACCATTTCCGCTACTATGCAGGTTGGGCTACCAAAATAGAAGGAAGCAGCATTCCTGTTGGAACTAATAAGCTCGCCTATACAAGACGAGAGGCCTTGGGTGTAGTTGGGCTGATTGTACCATGGAACTTCCCACTCATGATCACAGCCTGGAAGCTGGCCCCAGCCCTGGCTTGTGGTAACTGCTGCATTCTCAAACCTGCCGAGCAAACCCCTTTAACAGCCCTCTATTTGGGAAAACTGATTCAGGAAGCAGGCTTCCCTGCCGGAGTGGTGAATATTGTAACAGGGCCAGGTCTGCCTACCGGAGAAGCCATCACCCGACATATGGATATAGACAAAGTGAGCTTCACGGGCTCTACCATGGTAGGGAAAAAAATCATGGAGGCCTCTGCCCAGTCCAACCTCAAGAAGGTAAGCCTGGAACTAGGGGGAAAATCGCCTAATGTCATCATGGCTGATGCAGAGCTGGAGACAGTAAAGAAAGCAGTCCACTGGACAAGTTTCTACAATAGCGGGCAGGAGTGTACACTAGGCTCGCGCTTGTATGTACAAAAGCCTGCCTATGAAGAAGTGCTTGATAGCCTCCAGAAAAAAGCGGAAGGACTTAGCGTAGGAAATGGCTTAAATAATCCTGACCTGGGTCCTATAGTATCGGCCAAACAGCTCCAACGAATCATGGGTTATGTAGAAAAGGGTAAGGCAGAAGGAGCAGACCTGGTTCTGGGAGGAGAAAGAATGGAGGGAGAATTTCAGGATGGATACTTCCTGCCACCTACTATTTTTGCGCATCAGAACGACAAGCTTTCTATTGTGCAGGAAGAGATTTTTGGGCCTGTGGTGGCTGTTTCTTCCTTTGAGAGCCTGGAAGAAGTATCAGAACGAGCCAATGACACACCTTACGGATTAGCAGCAGCCATATGGACCAGTGATATTAAGCAGGCACATAGGTTCGCGAATTCAGTGCAGGCAGGAACCGTCTGGGTGAATGGCTATGATATGTTTGATCCAGCAGTCCCTTTCGGTGGGTACAAGCAGAGCGGAATCGGCAAAGAAATGGGCAAAACCGCTATCGATCTATATACCCAGGACAAATCCATCTGGATATCATTTTAAGACACAAATGTAATTAGGGAAAGATCTGAAACACTTTGCGTCCTGGCGTCTTTGCGTGATATAATAGTTCACGCAAAGTCGCAAAGCCGCCAAGAAATGGAGAATATAGAGATTCTAGAGACATATAATTTGTAGAGACACAAGATTTTGTGTCTCTACGGCAGAAACAAACATCATGAATTCAACACTTACCTCCATACAACACCTATCCTCCGTCTGGACACATCTGACAGACATACAACCTGTCAGGGGAGAAGGTTTATACCTATTTGATGAAGATGGAAACAGGTACATGGATTTCACCTCCGGTATAGGGGTAATCAATACCGGTCATTGTCATCCCCATATAGTACAAGCCATTCAGCAACAGGCGGGCGAGCTACTATTTGGGCAGATGAACTGCGTGATTCCTCCGACTTCAGTGAGGTTAAGCAGTATGCTGAATGAGGTGACGCCTTCTCACATAGACCAGTTTTTCCTGGCCAATAGTGGAGCGGAAGCTACGGAAGCCAGTATTAAACTCGCTAAAGCTGCTACCGGAAGAAATCACGTCATCGTATTTCAGGGAAGTTTCCATGGAAGAACCCATCTCGCCATGGCCATGACTACTTCCAAGACGGTGTACCGACATAAGTATCAGCCCCTACCGGGGGGGATATTCGTCGCACCATTTCCCTATTCCTACTACTATGGTTGGTCGGAGGAAGAAACGGTAGCCTTCTGCCTAAAGCAACTGGATCTTATTCTCCATAGCCAAACAGCTCCTGATGAGACAGCTGCCATTATAATAGAACCCGTTTTGGGAGAAGGGGGCTATGTACCTGCCCCTCCAGCTTTTATTCAGGCATTAAGAGAAATCTGTGATCAAAATGGGATTCTTCTGATTCTGGATGAAGTACAAAGTGGCTTTGGGAGAACAGGAACCTTCTTCTGTTTTGAGCAAGCTGAGGTAAAGCCAGATATCATCGTCATGGCTAAAGGGTTAGGGAGTGGGTTACCTATTTCTGCTGTCGGCGCCTCAAAGGAATTGATGGCGAAATGGACGCCAGGCACACATGGTGGTACTTACGGTGGGGGGAGCGCCATAGCTGGAGCGGCAGCCTGTGCGACCATAGACGTAATGCGTAAGGAACAGCTTCCTAAAAATGCCGCTGAGAGAGGGGAACAATTGAGAGCAGGATTAAGGAAACTACAGGAAAGTTATCCTGTGATCGGAGATGTACGAGGACCTGGCTTGATGGTAGCTACAGAATTCAGTCATAAAGATGGACGTCCAGCACCAGAAATAGCTGGCAAAGTCTTAAAGGGATGCTTGAACCGCAAGCTCCTTATGCTTTCCTGCGGTACATATAAGAATGTGATTCGGTGGATTCCCCCCCTGATAGTGAACGCAAAGCAGATAGAGGAAGCCATAGCAGCTTTCCATGAGGCCTTGAAAGAGGCACATACAATTTGATAGAAAACTCGCGCATAGGTATATTCCATAAAATTCAACTATGCGCTGGCTCTTATCCTTTACGCTTATCATAAGCCTTTTTACCGTTTTCTACACTTTGTCCAAGAAAACACCCTCTGCCAAAGAGGTATATATAACTTCTACTTCTGCCTATCTGGATTCTCTACATGCTGCAGGAGAATTAAGCGGAAACGTACTTGTAGCTGATAAAGGGGAAATCATTTTCTCTCAGAGTTATGGCTTAGCTGAGCATAATTCTGATCGAGCCTTAATAGAAGAAACTCCTTTTTATCTGGCCTCCGTCTCCAAGCAGTTTACTTGTATGTCTATTCTCATACTAGCCAATCAAGGCAAACTGAACATAGATGACAAAGCATCCCAGTACCTGGACCTTCCTAACTATGCATCAGAGGTAACCATCAGACAGATGATGAATCATGTATCTGGCTTGCCTGACTACTATGACATAGGTGCCTATAAAACTGGTATGACCAACAAGGACGTAAATGAAGCCATCGTAGATCTGGATAGTCTGGATTTCCCATCGGGAAGCAAGTATGCCTACAGCAATACCGCCTATGTACTCCTATCTGAAATCACTGAGGCTGTATCAGGTACTTCCTTCAGGGAGTTTATGGCAGAGAATGTCTTTAGCCCTCTGGAGATGACTTCTACCACCGTATTTGATACGACAGAACCAGCAGTCCCTAATAGAGCCAAAGGCTACAATACTGACCTAAGCCTAAATGACTATGATGCCTTTACTACAGGTGGAGGAGGAATATTCTCCAATGTTCAGGATTTACTGAAATGGGAGAGAACCCTATACACAGAAAAACTCATCCCACAGGAATTGCTTCAGCAGGCCTATACACCTTCCACCATAAGTTCCGGAGAAGCCTCCTATTATGGGTTTGGATGGTTTCTATCTGAAGAATTCCCAAAAAGAGTTTATCATACTGGAACCTTGGCAGGATTTAGAACCTGCCTTTTTCGAGATCTTGATCGGGAGTTAGCCGTCATTATTCTCTCTAATCATAGTAATGAGGTACTTCCCATTGCAAAACATCTTGTAGACACATACACAAAATCTGAATAAGCATGTCAACTACTACTAGCAGAAGAAAATTTATTAAGAGGGCCGCCGGTGTAGGCGCAGGGATGTTGATAGCCCCTACTCTTCCCCTAACAGCTAAATCCTACAGACGGATTTTAGGCGCTAATGACCGCATCATGATAGGTGCCATAGGCGTTGGAGGCATGGGCACAGCCCACTTAGAAGCCTTGCTGGGAATGAGTGATTCTGATAATGTAACCCTTGCTGCCGTCTGTGATGTGTGGGACAAACGTAAGGATAAAGCTGCTGCTCTGACTAAGGCTAAGGGGTACAGGGATTATGAAAGAGTTCTGGAGAATAAGGACATAGATTATGTACTCATAGCTACCCAGGAGCACTGGCATCATAAGATCATCCTGGAAGCCATGGACGCGGGTAAGCATGTGTACACAGAAAAGCCCATGACACATACCATCAAAGAAGCCCAGGAAGTGGTAAAGGCCGTGAATGCTTCTGGCCTAAAGCTTCAGGTAGGGGTACAAGGGATGTCTGATGATTCTTACATCACAGCCAGAAAATATATAGAAGATGGCGTACTGGGAAAAGTGCAAATGGCGCAAATAGACTACTCTCGTAATGGAGATATGTGGCAGTATGAGATAGACAAAGATGCTAACCCTAACACCAATCTGGACTGGGAGAAGTGGTTAGGTCCTGCTCCCAAAACAGCATGGGATCCCAAACGCTACTTCCAATGGAGAAGGTATTGGGATTATTCCGGAGGGATAGCTACTGACTTATTCATTCATAGACTAAGCCGAATCCTGAAAGCCTGCAATTTAGGGCTTCCCAAGTATGTTTCCGGCTCAGGAGGGCATTATTTCTTTGAAGGTGCGAATAAAGCTGAGGTACCTGATACCTTCAATATGATGCTGGATTATCCAGAAGGGATGACAGTAATGCTGGTTTCTGCTCAGAAGAATAATACGCCTATCACTCACATGATCAGAGGAGACAAGGCGACCTTGACCTTCACTCGAGATGGATTCCAGATAGTACCTCAAGAAGTGGCAGGAAGCCTGTCTTCTCAGAGTGGTAAAAAGCTCCCATTGGATGCTAAGGGCGTACTCATACATAAGAAGACAGGGGCAGAGGATATTACGCTACATCATAGGAACCT
>JBCBKZ010000125.1:0-10645 GCA_038520955.1 Bacteroidota bacterium
GAGTCTCCTTCATTTATCCCGAATAAGTACTTCCCTGGCTGGAGAGAAACTGGTCCTCCGGGGAAGACAAAATCTACTGCAGTAAGGAAATTGTTTTCACTTCTATCTACGTCCGCTTGTGTGATGGTGTATGGAAAAGAATTAGCCACCACATTAGCTGTAGGCCTCCCGGTAGTAGGGTTTACAGAGTAAACGCTGATAAAGGGCTGATCTCCCAGGTTCCTTTCCCTTGGGAACATCAGTACGGTAGTAGAGCTGAGTATATCATTAGAAAGATATTCGAATATGCTTCCTAGCACTTTTCCGTCGGCAATGGTTCCTACGCCTATGAGCCCAAGTCCGTCAGCTGTAGGGACATCTCTTGCATAGGTAGAATCAGTTACCAGTATTCCGGTAACCAGAGTATCATTAAATTGAACCTGGTCTTGCTGATCAGCATTTACCACAAATACCCCCAGGTATAAACCTGTATCAGGAGGACTAAACGATCCAGCACCATTAAACGCAATGGTGTCCCCAGAAGCTAAACTAGCAACTGCTCCACCCATTCCATCATTAAACAGAGGATTACCAGCTTCATCTAATATGCTACCTACTACGCTTACATTCGTGAGCGCTTGACTACCGAAGTTGGCTACTTTTACGGAGAGGTTGAAAGCGGGAGCTTGTTTGCGTGGTAGAAGAGAATACTCAGTATTTAATCTTTCTACCTCTACTATGGAAGCATCAAAATCTACTTGCTGAGATACTTCTAGATCATCCAAAAGAAGGATGTTTTTATCATTGGAGTTATTTCTAAAGGCAATGTAAATGGTTTGCCCTGCATAGGCCGCTAATGAAACCCTGTGTGAAGTGGGAACATTGTTTTCCGCTACTACACTGAAGACAATATCATTGAAGGAGGCAATGTTTGTATCAGTGGTAGAAATTCTGACTTCATATCCATCATTAAATGGAGGGTCATCAAAAGCATAAGATAGCCATGAGAGGAAATGTATGCCTGAAGCAGGAATACTAATGGCTGGGGTGATCAACCAATCATCTGCCTGACCTGCAGGGACATACCATGAGGTACTGGCTGCTAAATTTTCTCCGGCAAGCGGAAAAGCTATCCAGGCATTGTTGAAATCAGGACTATTAGGCGAAAGCCCATCATTGTCTACCAGGGTAAACGTATTTGGAATTCCATTCTCAAAGTCTTCCTGAAAAATGGATTGAGACTTTAAGCTAAATGGTAAAAGTAGTAAGAGAAGGGTGCAAATGGTGGCAACTTTTTGCTGCCCTTTTGGAGTAAAAAGAAGCATGTATTTTTCTTCTAGTCAATATGTTCAGACTAATATAAAGACAATTCTTGAATTGTTTTTCACGGAGAGAATATTTCCCCCAATAAAAAAGAGAAAGCCAGTGATGACTTTCTCTTATTATCTGTATCAGATGATTTCTATTGTCTGGCGATAAGTTGGTTGATGACTCCTTTAGGCGTAATTACCTTTAGGTAGTACATACCACTTGCCAGATTCTCCAGGTTAATTTCAGTGTTCAGAACAGATCTCTTGCTGAAGGTCTGGCTGGAAAGAATTTGTCCGGCCGGAGTGATCAATTGCAGTTCTGTTTCCAGGTTATCCGCTAACTCCAGGTCCACAGAGACCAGATTACTGGAAGGATTAGGATATACTTCCATTCCGAGGATACCCGCACTCAGTCTTTCTTCCAGACTTACTGTCAATGGAATCGTAACAGTAGTGTTTAATACACACTGTCTGGAGTCAAAGATATTCAGGAGAATATCTCCACCAGCCAGGTTTTCTGCCTTGGCACTCGTCTGGCCCACACTCCATACATAACTGTAAGGAGGCGTACCACCGGAAACAGTAACTTCGGCTGAACCATTTCCGCTACCATTGTCAGGTTCTATCGCTAAACTATCTACTGCCAGGTCAGAACAGTAGTTAAAGTTGGCTTGAATGGTATAAACAAATTCTCCAGCAAAGAATACATTCTCTGTGTTGTCCCATCCAGGTCCGCTCTGACCATTAAAGAATAACCATGATTTCCCGGGAGTAAAGACTCCCCCTCTCACGGCAATACCTAAATCTCCATTTCCCTGATGGGATACTCCTACAAATACTTCATCTAATGGAAGATCAATAGGTCCATTGGCAAATGGTAGCGTAACAAAGGTTCCCTGGCCATTTTCCAGTCTGTCTACATCTTCCTGACTAATGATGTAAGGGAAGGTACTAGCCAGAAGTGTTTGTGGCTGTCCTGTAGTTGAGTCTACAGAATACACAAACCCAAAGAGTGGTGCGCCAAGTACTTCTGCTTCAGGCCCAATCAATAGGCTGACAGAAGTAAGACCATCTTGCTTAAACAATGGATAGTTTACCCCTGCAATCTCTCCAGTACCCAAGGGAACAATACTTGCCCCTTCTCCGGCAAAGTTATCTCTTGCTAGGGTAGAATCTGATACACCATACTGGTAGAAAGCCAGATTGTTAGTAGGTAGGTCATCTGCTATGTCCCCATTAATAAGGGCCTCAGCAATTACGCCATATCCACCAGGGACGACTGACTGATTAATAGTGTCTGAAAATACGACAGAGTCTCTTGATGGGAAATCAGTTATCTCAGTAGTATCTGTTGTGAGGATGAAGAAATCCTCATCTACTGTGGTCAATACATATTGAGCACTGGCTACAGAATCTGTTCCGTAGTTAGCTACTATAGAAGTAGAATTAATGTCGGTAACCTGATCCTGAGGAATCAAGAAAAGACCTTCTGCCATTCTGGCTTCTACAGACAGTTCTTCAGCAGGAGGAGTAAAATCAAAGTCATATCCCTGCAGGAAGTCCCCTGCACTTGCCTCACTGGCTATGGTCAATAGTACATCTTGTCCGGCATTAAAATCTCTTGCAATGGTTAGACCTCCTACTTCCTCACCCGTAACGCCAAGGTCTTCTCCCAGATCTCTAAATACAGCAGTAGCTCTACCTGTACTTAGCTCTATTTGTCTAATGAAGGAGTTAGCTGGGTTAGAATTAAAATCTAACACACTTACCCATAAGTAAGGACCACCAGGGCTGGTATTATCAATGGCACCGCCCAGAATTCCTGAAATTCTGTGATTGGTGGGAGAGAATATAGCCGTAAGGTTACCAGACATATCATAGAGAATGATCTCAGTAGCCGCTCTTTGAATGAAGAAGCTGGTCCAAAATCCTCCATTTCCACCATTAGCATTCTCATCATAGGTAGCCCAAAGACAAGGAAGAGCTGTATTGATGGTATTGGCGATGGTTCTGGTAGTAGGGTTGATCTCAATGATGGAGGTGCTGTTAGTAGTCGCATATACAGAGGTACCATCTGTAGTGAAGGAGAATATACTACCTGTAAGACCGGCCAGCTGGAAGGTTTCTACAAAAGACCCGCTTTTGTCTAACACGTGTATGTTATTGGTTCCCAGCTGGGAAACCCAGATTTCATCATTAAGATATCCCACTCCGAAAGGGGCATTCAGCCCACTAATCTGTGCCCCAAGTTCTACGCTTAGCACACTATCCCACTGAGCTAATATAGACGGTAGGGTAGGTGTACCCTGCCAGGGAGTAGTTCCGCCTGGTAAATCTCCTTCAAAGGAGTTCAGACTTGGGTAATTGGTGACAGCATCTTTACGCTGAAGGATTTTTCCGGTAAGTTCAGTAGGCTGTACTGACGGAATGGGTTTGAATTGGGCAACCAGAACTGGCATACTCCCCATAAAGAAGAGAAACAGTACCGCCCACACATGAAAATTCGTAAAATTCTTTTTCATAAGCAGTGTTAATGTTTGAGATGAAATTCAGGGTTTCGCAATTGCGCTAATAGATTTCACATAAATAGATACTCCCCTGATATTTAATTACCCTCCCGAAATGTCAAATTTCTTTCAGAAAGGGATTCAGGATTGATAGAGGAGAGATAGGAGAAAGAGATTATGACTATTCTTTCTCAGAAACTTCCTCCATGGAGGAGCTTTTCACAATGTTATGCAAAACCGGTAGGGCCACCAAAGGTAGGAGGAATTTGAACTTCCTGTTCCTGGATGGTGACTTCTCCGTGTTTTTGTTCAAACTTTTCTATGTTTTCACCCAGGGCATAAAAAAGCCGTTTGGCATGCTGAGGACTCATGATGATTCTTGAACGAACCTCGGCTTTAGGTGTACCTGGTAGTATCTGCACGAAGTCTAACACAAATTCTGAGCTGGAGTGAGAAATGATTGCCAGGTTACTGTAAACCCCTTTCGCTACTTCAGCAGGCAATTCAATATTTATCTGGTTAGATTTTGCCTTCTTTTCTTCCATATTCTTTCAGCTATTGAACAAAATAGGGGAAAAGTTAATGAATTAGCAATATTTGGCTGTTGATAATTACATATACAAATCAGTTAAACATAACATTCTCTTAAAGTCTGGAATTTTTCAGGAGGGAAATGTTTAATTTGCAGATATGAGCATGAACAATAGATGTATCCTAATTACTGGAGGTGCCGGATTTATCGGGTCTCACCTTGTCCGCAGAATGGTCAATACCTATCCTGACTATACCATCATTAATCTGGACAAACTCACCTATGCAGGAAATCTGGCTAATCTGAAGGACATTGAACATGCGCCGAATTATCATTTTGTAAAGGGCGATATATGTGATAGAGACTTTCTGGAGAATCTATTTGAGCAGTATCCCATAGATGGAGTGATCCACTTGGCGGCTGAGTCTCATGTAGATAGAAGCATCCTGGACCCAAGGCCCTTCATTGAAACCAATATAGTGGGCACAGTGAACCTGTTAAGTATGGCATCCAGCCACTGGAAGGGTAGGGAGGATGTGCGCTTTCATCATGTATCTACAGATGAGGTGTTTGGTTCTCTGGAAAATGAAGGCTTCTTTACGGAGGGAACTTCCTATGATCCGCAAAGTCCCTATGCAGCTTCCAAGGCAGGTTCAGATCACTTTGTAAGGGCATTCGGAAATACCTACAAGCTGCCCTACGTCATCAGTAATTGTTCTAACAACTATGGCCCCTATCAGTTCCCGGAAAAACTGATCCCTTTATTTATCTCTAACATTCTCAATGAGAAGGCCTTGCCCGTGTATGGAAAAGGAGAGAATATCAGAGATTGGCTTTGGGTGGAAGACCACTGTAGTGCGATAGACATGATTTTCCATCAGGGAGAAAATGGTAAGTCTTATAATATTGGAGGAAAAAACGAGTGGAAAAATATAGACCTCATCCATTTACTTTGTGATATCATGGATGAGAAGCTTGGAAGGGAAAAGGGTGCTTCCCGCCAACTCATCCAGTACGTAACTGACAGGCCTGGTCATGACATGCGCTATGCCATAGATTCTGCCAAAATAGAGCGAGAACTGGACTGGAGGCCTTCATTACAGTTTGAGGAAGGTCTGGAAAAAACCATTGATTGGTATCTGGAGAACGAGGACTGGATAAACCATGTGAAGTCAGGGGCGTATATGAAATACTACGACCAGCAATACGGAGAGCGTATTGCATAGAGAAAAGTAGGTAGGTTTTGGGTTTATGAGAAGAACGTTAAGTGTATCACCCTTAGGTGCCTGTATCTTCTTTGCTTATAGCTTTTTGTATTATCCCATCTTAAGTTCCTGGAGCGGCCTTTGGGCCATCCTGCTCGGGCTTTCTGTATTTACGCTTCACATGATTGGGGGCTATTTACTGGCAAGTAAGCTTCATCATCAGGAATGGGGCGAATTTGTGCGGGGAGCCATCATCGGGTTAAATGCCGGTGCCAATTCCATGATCATAGGGATGGCATTAAACAATTGGTGGATTGCATTTGGGATAGGGATAATCGCGCTCCTTTCCTCCTCTTATTACGTTTCCCGTAGCAGGTACTACCACTCTTTCATGGGATGGCTTAATTGGCTTCTTCCCATGTCCTGGCCCGTTAATGCGATAGGCCTGATCTGGATGTTGATCAACCTCCTTTTTGCCTTGCTGGTAGCCCCTTTAGGCATACCTGCCTGGAAAATCAGACTGGGTTTTGAGCCTAAAACCTGTACCATTACGGTCTATGGGGGATGTTTACGTCCCTTTCCTGGATTCACCGCCTGTAATATGGGAAATATCGTCTTCTTCAATCCGGGAGGAGAATATCTGTTGCTTCATGAGATTGGGCACTTGCTGAGCTTGTCTGTGATGGGATTTGTGTTCCACTACGTAGGAGGCATAGATGAAAGTTACTTTCAGCGAAATTACTGGGAAGCATACGCTGAATACCTGGCGGATAGTTATAACCATCCTACGGACTTGAATAGCAGTATGTGGCGCTAAATCATGCGTTTGATAATCTTATTCTATTCTGTTGTATCTCTTCAAAATGTCCACTAGTCTTTCTTCCGGGCACTCATACATGATGTTGTCATCAGCTCCGCTCATGGTTTCTGCTGCTATCAGGGCATTGATGATAGCTTCCTCCGTGGCCTGAACAGTAGCCCTAAATATGGGGGTTAGCTCCCACTTGGGGATCACCTTCCAACTCATCTCTGTCCCCTTTTCATTGTAAGTAGGTTCTACTGTGGAGAATGCCAGAAAGATATCTCCTGAGTCATTTCCACTAGGACTGCCTGTTCTGGCCATACCCAGAGAAACCCTTTTTGCGACCAGTTTCAGATAGTTAGGTAAAAGTGGGGCATCTGTGGCCACCACCACAATTAGGGAGCCTCCGGTTACTCTGGGATCATTAAATACGGGTTGAAGATCTGTGATTTCTTTTCCAACGGGCACGCCAGCTACCAGCAGATCCTCTCTGCTCCCAAAATTAGCCTGGGCAAGAACACCTACTGTATAGACCGTAGAATCGATGCTCACTTGTCGGGAAGAAGTCCCTGTTCCTCCCTTAAATCCGAATAGCCACATCCCTGTTCCCCCACCTACATTTCCCTCCGCTATATATCCACTCTTAGCACTGTCCAGAGCTTCAAACTCATGCTCTTTTTTGACGTGGAATCCATAAATATCATTAAAGCCCCCGTCCCAGGTTTCTCCCACCACTGGTAAGCCAAAGGTAAAGTCCTCCATTCTCCTGTCTGAAAACTGCTTGAATTGCCACTCTCCTATGGCATCATGGACTATGCCTACGCTATTGGTATTGGTGATGCCTATGGCGGCTCCGGGAAGCATACCATAATCATTAATGTAGTGCGACCCGGTTAGCTCTCCGTCTCCATTCAGTGAGAATATTCCGGCTGGTACTCTTCCGTTTCTTTTTCCTTTAGGGAGAATGACTGTAACGCCTGTACGGACTGGACCCTCTCCCACTTTAAGTTCGCCTTCTCCATTGACCAGGGTAGTGTATCCCACTTCCACTCCTGGTACATCTGTGATGTTATTATGGGTTCCCGGTTCTCCCTCAAAGGGAATGCCCCAATCTCTGGCTCGTTTGTGGGATTCTTCTTGCTGGGCATAAACTCCCAGTGTTAACATAAGTAAGCTGGTGAGTAAGTAAGTTTTCATGATCGGATGATGATTAGGGGCTTACTTAAATATACATCCTAAAAAAGTAGAGAGGTGAATTATTCAATCAGTGGCAGGAGTCCGCAACTATCCTGTTGGAAAGCTAGAGCTTACCTACCCTCAAATTCGTACTGAACAAGCTCTTGCTTGTTCGGAAAAATGGTTCATGACTCCAGTCTTGAGAAGGTAAATATATTGTGTATGCCACCCTTCAGGGTCATTTTTGGTATCTGCTGGAACTATAATAATTCGATCTCTTCTAGATCGAAATACCAGAACCTTGAAGAGGTTCCATTATTTAGATCCGCCCTTAGCTTACAGATTGATCCAGAAAGGATCACACGTTTACTCAAACCTTTTCTGGTAGAGGTAGCCCTCAAACCAGATCCGTAGGGTACCCGGCCTTTCTTTTCTCCTAAACATATATTCCGTCTCTTCGGGTTCTATGAGAGAGAAATAGCAGTTTTCAATCACACCTTCTTCATTCTCCAAATGGAAGGAGAGCACTCTTTCTTGTGTAGTGCTATCTGACAAAGGAGGAAACTGAATGCGGACTGTATCGGCAGAAAAATCTATGGAGAAAGTAGCTTCTTGCTCTCCAGGGGTGGCCCATACCTTTCTCACATCAGGAACCCCAAAGCCCAGATAAAAATCATAATAGGGGAAGTGGTGCCCTAATCGCTGCATAATGCTGATGACCTGAGCCGGTTGAAGATCAGGACTTTTTTGCAGTATACAGGCAGCTATCCCGGCTATAAGGGGGCAGGCGAAGGAAGTACCCGCTTGTATGCTGTATTGGGCTTTCTTTCCGGTGGTAAGTACATAAGCTGGCCCAGCGACATTGGGTTTTAGTCCGCCGGCGGCATTGGGGCCTATGGAGGCAAAGGGGATATGCGCCCTAAGCATGGGAAGAGACCCTCCCACTGACAGTACCTCAGGCGCATCTGCCGGAGCTCCCATAATCTCCCACTTACTGTCTCCTTCATTTCCCATGGCACACACAATCAGGCAGCCTTTCTGAGAGGCTATGGATGCAGCCTTGCTGGCGGCTGAAGTTTTTCCATCCATCTGGGCGGTAGTGTAATGGTGGTCTGTGAAATTTACGGAGGTTGATACGATGTCGGCTCCCTGTTCCACCGCCCATTCCAGGGCCGCTATCCAGTGGTCTTCTTCTACCATACTTTCCTTACTCTCGTGCTCTGTTCTCGCCAATAGATAATTGGCGTCATAGGCAGCACCTAGCGGAGTTTCACCATAATAGCCAGCCATGCAAGCTAATACCTGCGTTCCATGATCAGAATGTCTGTACACATTCTCTCCTCCATCGTAGAAGTCTTTGGTAGCCAGTATTCTCTTCTCTTTTCTAAGTATTTCTAAAGCAGGATGCTTATCAGCATATTGAAAGCCTGCATCAATAATGGCTATGGTTATGCCTTTTCCCGTCAGTCCATGTGCAGCCAGGGTATCCAGATACATCAAGCCCCTCTGCATGCTAAGCAGCGTATCAAACTTTGGGTTTGTATCTACCCTACTTGCAGATACTCGTGAACTTTTTCCTGTGGAAACAAGCTCTATGGAAGCCACCCAATCGGCTGAACTGAGTCTTTCTAATTGAGTAGGACTTAGGTCCACGCTGATGGCCTGAATCCATTTTAGGTAGTGGCGTATGGGAATTTCCTCTTCGGCTAATTCCTGGAACACTTCTTCGAGGAAGAGGTTCTTTTGTAAGCCTGAGGTGGGAACATCCTGAAGATAGAGATAATAGGGAGTAGCAGGTAAGATATGTCCACTCAGAAATAGGAAAATTGCCGCTAAAAAAACATTTTTCGCGGAAGAAAAACCAGATAAGCAAATATCACCAAAAATTGAAAAAATTACCGTCACGTTAGTTGCTTACTCATATTAGGCTAAGATATGCACTATTTATTCCTAAATTTAAACAGCTTCTAGCCAAAATACGTATCTTATTGCATAGCGTTTGAAAGTCAGAAAACTATGAGCAAAAAGAGCACCACATTACCATTTATCGGAATGTTGATCCTCATGTTTGGGTTGATCAGACTGGTCCCCATCTGGTTGGGTTGGGATATGAATGATCTCATGCTGGCTTTCGGGCAACAAATAGCCTACCTCTGGGCGCCTGGTATAGCTGCGGGTATCATCATCCTTTTCATGAAGAAAGAACGCCTGCAGGAATATGGACTGATCCGTAAATACATGGATAAGAAATGGTTTTGGGGAGCGATTGCTTTACCTTATGCCTGGGTAGTTGGAACGTTAGGATTGATATTCCTCTTTGGTAATCTCATGGGCGTTCCCGGCTTTGGGGAAATCATTTTTGGATATGAAGCCGTTCATCCTACTATTCCCCTCTTTCATAAAATTGGGTCCTTATTTACCCTTTGGATAGAACAGGTGGGCTTATTTGATACGCCACCCATGATAGGGACATTGCTGGTCATGAGTATCGTATTCGGGGTGATGTTTGGTTCCTCAGTGGGGATTCTCTTCACCTTAGGAGAGGAACTAGGCTGGAGAGGATTGATGGTGATGGAAAACAGAGAATTGGGTTGGGCCAAGTCTTCCTTCATGATAGGGTCTCTTTCTTCTCTGGTACAACTACCCATCATCATGTCAGTCAGTACAGATTATCCCTGGACAGATATCAGCCTGTTCGTGGGCTTCAATATAGCACTGTGCTTCATTCTCATTTACATGAATGACAAAGCCAATAGCATACTGCCTTCTGCCGCTTTCAAATGTGTCCTGTCTTTCGCCAGCTTAGGCTTTCTGGTCTTTGTAGTAGGAGGGGATGAGAGAGTGGGCAGTTTATACGGCATCAGCGGCATAGCAGTCCTTGCCTTTATCATTGGCATCATCTACATGGCAGATAAAACCTATGTAGAGAGCTATTCTGAACAGCATTTTGCTACCTACCCTTCAGATGAAGAATCTGACGCTTAGTGTTCGGATTGTATTTCTTCCATTTTAACATTGATGTCTAAAAATATATGAGCCCAGTACTCTAGTGCTGGGGTTTTTGTTTTGAGGGGGGGAGGTTGTTTACGGTTGTGGATTGGGGCCTTAGGGGAAAAATCATGATCAAGTCTTGC
>JBCBKZ010000126.1:0-10618 GCA_038520955.1 Bacteroidota bacterium
CGATACGCTAGTAAGAGCATTATTCCTCCTTTAAAGTTACTGCAGTACCATATGCCAAAATCTCTGAGGCACCGGACATAATGGTAGCGGTGGTGATCCTCACATTTACGATAGCATCAGCCCCCATTTCTCCTGCATCTTCAATCATACGCTCTAATGCCTGTTCTCTGGCCATCTTTAGCAGCTTTGTATACTCCGATATTTCTCCTCCTGCAATCATCTTTAACCCGGCAATAAAGTCTCTCCCTATAAATCTGGCTCTGGTAGTACTTCCTCTGGCCATTCCTAAGGCTTTAGATATGGTTCTTCCAGGTACATCAGGCGTGTTGACAATAATTAATTCTTTCATGTGTGTTAGCTGTTTTGATGATAAATAAGATAAGCAGAACTTTTATAACCACTTTCTCAATGATTTTTTCACAATCTATTCTCTTAAATGCTGAAACCCTATATGAGGACAGCAAGTATAACTAAAGGGTTAGTTAACGATTTTGCCATGAGAACTCCTCTACTAATACTCTCACTCATTTGGGCTATTAGCTGTACAGGTCCAGCTATGCTTACTTCTGAACAAGTACTGGAAGCATCAAAGTCTTTTCATGATCCTGATCAAGCCTGGGAAAGCGCTACCCTTTCCCTCCGAATACAGGAACCCAGAACTCAAAACCCTACCAGATATTCTAACTTACTCCTAAACAATGCGGATGGTAGTTTTAGCCTGGATAGAAATAGAGATGAGCATGTTTCTACTCACATAGTAAGTTCAGAGGGAGAAGGAAGCGTCTTGTTTAATGGTTCAGCTGATATTGATTCACAGTATGTAGCTACCTATAGACTTTCTCCTGAAAGAAGTTTGGGATATAGGGGCTTTTACCAATTTATGTACGGCTTACCCATGGTCATCACGGCAGAAAGCATTAAAAGTATGAGTCCCCTAAGTGCCGCTTTCTTCAATGATAAAGCTTGTTATCAAGTTGAAGTGGAACTGGAGAATGCCCTAATTTCTCCTCATTGGAGGCTTTTCTTTAGAGAGGGTGATTTCAGCATGGAAGGAGTGGAGATTTTCTTTCCTGATGAACCGGAGAAAGGAGAAAAAATCATTTTTGATCACCTGGCAGAAATAGAGGGCATGAAACTCCCCAGAATCCGCAATTGGTATGAGCTCTCAAATGGAGAATATTCCGGGTCAGATATCATAGTTTCTGAGATCGAAGAACAGTAGTCTCTCTATTCTACCATATCTAGTATGGTGGTCTTTAGCACCTGAGGATCAAAAGGCTTAGGGATGTAGGCATCTATTCCGGCCTCAAAGTATTTCTCCGTACTATCTCTCAGAATGGAGGCTGTCAAAGCTATGATCTTGATGTCTTTATAGCTCTCCTCAGAGTTTCTGATGTTCCTTGTAGCATCTAGCCCATTCATGACAGGCATATTGATATCCATGAGGATGAGATCATAGTGGTCTTTCGCTACAGCTTCCACCGCTTTTTTGCCATTATCTACGGTATGCACGCTGAACCCCATTTTGGCCAGATGCTTCTTCGCCACAATCTGATTAACCATATTATCCTCTACCAGGAGAATATGAATAGGCTCTTCAGGAGAACGAACTCCCACTTGTGTAGAACTCTCATCCCCTTCCTCGGGAAAAAGAGACTGTTCCAATTTCACACTAAACCTAAACGTGCTCCCTTTCTCTACTTTACTTTCCACCTCAAGGCTTCCTCCAAACTGATCTATCAGGCTCTTCGCTATGGTTAGCCCTAAGCCTGTCCCGCCGTATTTCCTGCTGATATCTCCATCTGATTGGGTAAAAGGTTCAAAAATAGCATCAAGCTTTTCCGCAGGAATACCTATACCTGTGTCCACGACATCAAACTGTATAGTTGTGGAGGTGGAAGTTTCCAGGAGAAGCTTGGTCTTAACACTTACCTTCCCTTTCTCTGTAAACTTTATGGCGTTCCCGACAATGTTCATCAGAATTTGACCTAACCTATTAGAGTCTCCTATTACCTTAACCGGAATGTGAGCATCATGCTCCAATTCCAGTTCTATTCCCTTAGCCTCAGCATTTACCTTAAGCAGTTGAATGACATTATGTAAAAACTTAGGGAGGTCAAAGTGAGTATGTTCAAAGGTAAACTTGTGCTGATCTACTACAGAAAAGTCCAGAATGTCATTGATGATTCTCAGTAAATGTTTGGCTGAGAAATCTATGTACTGTAATAGTTCTTTCTGGTCTTTGGGAATGCGCTCTTCTTCCAGGAGGAGGTTGGTCAGCCCCATGATCCCATTCATAGGCGTACGTATCTCGTGGGACATATTAGAAAGGAACTGATCCTTTGCCTTTTCTGCATATAGAGCCTGGTCTCTTGCCTTCACAAGTTCTTCCTCTCTTTCTAGTCTTATGGATATCTCCCTGGTTAAACTAGCATTTACCAATTCAACTTCCAGATTCTGCTTCCTTAACTCAAGGGTCGTAATCACCTGCTTTGCCAATAGATTAAGGGTATCCCGTGCGTCATTTGAGAGCTTTCCAGGTTTATTATCTATTACGCATAAGGTTCCTACGGCTTCCCCATCCGGTGTTACCAAAGGAAAGCCTGCATAGAAAATGACATGTGGATCCCCTGTAGCTAAGGGGTTATCAAAAAAACGTGGGTCTTCCAGAGAATTGGAGACTTCAAATAACTCATCAGGTGAATTTATAGCATGGCCGCAGAATGAGATATCTCTAGGTGTTTCTGACGCCCCTAAGCCCTGCTTAGACTTAAACCATTGTCTATCCTTATCTACCAGAGAAATTAATGCGATAGGAGTTCCGCAAATCTGAGCGGCTATTCTGGTAATGGCATCATATTCCTCTTCTGGGAGTGTATCCAGTACATTATAGGCTTCAAGCGCTAGCAGTCTCTCTTCTTCATTACGCGGAATTTCAGGAACCAGCATACATAACTTTTCAGCCAAGCTACTGATGCTGAACCATTAAAGCTTTCTTAATTCGAGTCAAAAGTGACGTAATTTCCTTGAGAAATTTCTAATTTCTCTAAGACAACCAAGATTCCCTTTCTATAAAAAGTCATAACTAAACCCTCTGTAGAGTGAATGAATGCCAGAATTTTTGGGATGAGATTACAAAATCCAGAATTTGACACTATGACTTAGCAGAGAAAGAGAACGGACATTTCCCAAAAATTCTTACGACTACTTTATACCCACTGTGTCCAAATTTTAGGTACATAAATGATGGCCCATATCACGCCACAGCAAATGACAGAAAGTAACACAGCAGCGGCAGCTACATCCTTCGCTTTTTCTGCCAGTTCATGGTAGTCCGGAGAAACCAGGTCTACCACAAATTCTATGGCTGTATTGACGGCCTCCGACATGAGGACTAAGGCTATACAGCCTATGATTAGACACCACTCTGTGGGAGAAAGGCCTAATGCTACTCCCAATCCTATGATAATAATGGTGGCGAGTAAATGAATTCTTGCATTTGGCTGGGTATAGAATAAGGTCCAGATCCCTTTGAAGGCATATCCAAAACTCTTCAGCCTACCCATAAAGTAAGAATTGTTATCTTTAGTTGTTTGTGGAGAAGGGGATTCTTTCATAAGAGTACACTAGTCAGTCAATTCATGGCAGAAAAATCTTCTTCATTAAGCACGCCAATCCAATAAATGCATGTCCTTATAGAATAGAGAATTAACATAATTTTCACATTCTCTAGTTACATACTGCTCCCAGGAGCTATAAAGGGATAAATTTCGGAAAAATTTACCCACAAACGTTAACCATACGCCAAACACAACTACTAATAGGAGACCAGGGAATGTCTAACCCACATTCTCCAAGGCTTTTATTAACCATTAACCTTAAATCAACTTTGCTATGATTAGATTTACCATTGCAGCCGTACTAGGCATGATCATGACCTTCAGCGTACAAACCGCACAGGCACAGAATTACACAACAGCCGTAGGAGCAAGATTAGGTTCCCCCATATCATTATCTGCTAAACACTTCATAAATGAAACGAGTGCCGTAGAAGGCTTTGTGGGTACTCGCGGATGGGCTACCTATCGCTGGTTTGTGGTAGGCGGTGCTTATCAATACCACAGGCCCATAGAAAGTGTGGATAATCTGCAATACTATTTCGGGGCTGGTGCCTCTGTATTTTTCTGGACCTATGATTTTGTCTTTAGCCCTGAACAGGATTTCTCTACTACTTCTTTCGGAGTTCAGGGGTATCTGGGCCTTGACTATACATTAGAAGACACACCTATCAACCTGACCTTAGACTGGGTACCTACCATTTATGTAGGAAACGGATTCAGTACGGGTTTTGCCGGAGGATTCGGCGCCCTGGGCGTCAGATATGTGCTGAAGTAAACCAGCTTTAATACAAGATAAAGCCAGTCTATATCAGACTGGCTTTTTTTGTTCCTTTATTACGTCCAACGCCTTCTGTATATGACCGTCAATGTTCATCTGCGAAGCAAAGCGGAGCTGGATGAGTCCTTCTGGATCAATCACAAAGGTTTCTCTTCCAGGTAACAGACCAAATAAGCTGCTACTCACCCCATATAACTTTCTCACCTTTCCTCCTCTGTCACTTAACAAGTTGAAAGGGAGCTTTCTTCTTTGGCTGAATGCCAGGTGAGAGGAAGTTGAATCACTACTTACGCCTATTACTTCTGCCCCATTATCTAGAAATACTTCATAGCTGTCTCTGAAAGCGCATGCTTCTGCTACACAGCCGGGAGTTTCATCCTTAGGATAGAAGTATAGGACCACCCACTTTTTTCCTTTGAAATCTGCCAGGCTGATCAATTCGCCATCCTGGTTTTTGAGAGAAAAGTCAGGGGCAGGGGTACCGGTACTCAATTTTTGCATACAGTTAGAGGATTAGTAAGCACATTATTTGCTTTATAACTGGTCTATACGGGAAAGGGTTTTTAACGAGAAACTGAAATTCTTGACCTTTCACATATTATAACCTGATTAGCTAACGTTAAGTCAATAACCTAAAATTTTCACATGAAACAACTCAACTCATTACTTTTCGCGGCACTTATGTGCGTTTTCGGGCTTTCTGGCCTACATGCCCAGGTATGTACTCCAGACGCTTCTGTGGGGGATGTGCCCGGACTTTATCCTGATACGTTGGCTAACGGCCAGATTGGGGTAGCCTATAACCAGGTAATTAGCGTGGTTATTCCTGAGGATACCTCTTTGTCAGTTGGTGGATTTGAAATTGCCCTGGACATATGTTCCTTCAAACTGGATTCTATTCCGAATCTGCCAGAAGGAATGTCTTTCGAGTGTGACCAGGCAGACTGTCTATTTGTAATTGATCACGCTGACACTGCTACCAAAAGAGGCTGTATACTGCTTAGTGGTACACCAGAAGAAGTCGTAGGTCCTGATGATAGTTTGCAGGTGTATGTAAGTGTAGTAGCAGGATCTGTAGATACCGCTACTTTTGCATGTGAACCTCTGGCAATTGAAATTCCTGAAGAATTCACCACCATCCTTTTCAAAACGCAGCTGAAGATAATTGACCCAAATGCTACTTCCATAGATGAGGCTTTCGGGAAAGAATTAAACGTTTCTCTTTATCCTAATCCAGCAAGCGTGAGCAGTACCCTTTCTTATCAGCTTGAGAATTCTGCTGACATCGAGGTTGAGCTCCTGGACCTCATGGGGAGAGTAAACCAGACTGTATTTGAAGGGAGACAAGCTGCAGGAAGTGTTACCCAAGACATTCAGTTAGCAGGATTAAGTACTGGCTGGTACATGGTGAGAATCACCAGAAATGACCAGGCTCAGTTCAGTAAATCTCTTTGGGTTCAGAACTAAGACATATAGACATTCCCCCTGTTATGAGGACATAGCAGGGGGTTTCCTTTGGGAGAAATCCCGTATATTCAGCCTTATCCACCAATTCTTTCCGTATGAAATCCTTTGCTCTTGTACTACTCTCATTAGTAGCGCTCCACTTTTCTGCCTATTCTCAATCTCTTCAAATCAACGGCACACTTACTGACAGTATAACTGCAGAACCTCTTCAGGGCGCGTCCATCAGCATTCCATTAGCCAGACAAGGTACATTCACAGATGAGAAGGGAGATTTTTCTCTGAATATTCCTTCTTATAAGAATGAAACTATTGACATCATCTTTTCATTCTCAGGTTACCAGCGCATTCAAAAGACATTTAAGGTCCAAGGGGAAAGTCTTACTATTTCTCTTAGACTTACTCCGGTCTCTTTTACCACAGATGATGTGGTCATTACAGCCAGTAAGGGCCTGGAACAGAGACAGTCTGATGTTACCAACTCCATAGCCGTCATCAAGCAGGACGCTATCAACCTACAAGCAGTTCCTGACATAGAAAGGGTCATTACCCAGATTCCGGGTGTAGACAACCTAGACGGACAAGTGAATATCAGGGGAAGTTCGGGTTACGCTTTTGGAACAGGAAGTAGAGTAATGGTGATGCTAAACGGCTTACCTATGCTGAGTGCAGAGGGGGGATCTGCCCAATTAGGCTTACTACCAGTAGATAATATTTCCAGAATAGAGGTGCTTAAAGGTGCCAGTTCTGTTCTATATGGGTCAGGTGCCATGGGTGGGGTGATCAACGTAATCACACAGGAACCCAGCGAAAAGCCCAGAACTTCTATCAGGCTCAGAGGCGGTTTCTTTGACCAGCCTGCTAATCCCCTCCTTGACTGGGACGGAGATGCCTCTGCCTACCAGTATAGTGCTCATATCTTCCATAGCCGCAAAATAGGGGATTTCAACCTCAGCCTACATACAGACCTGATCAAAGACTCAGGCTACAGACAGGGAACAGATAAAGAACAATTTAGGGGCTACTTCATGGGAAGTTATACGCCCAAGGCAGTACCAGGCCTGGAAATAGGCTTAAACTTCAGTGCCTTGGTGGATTCCGGAGGCGCTATGCTATACTGGGCCAGCTATTTACCGGACACCATCAATCCGGGCACTGCCGATGAAGAAGTCAGAAGAGGTGCCCTGACCCCTACCTCTGATCCAGCAGGTTACAGACTGGACTTCGACCGTAAATTTGCCTTTGATCCCATGATCAAATACCTCTCCCCCAACGGAAATCTCTTCTGGTATAGGGGAAGGCACCTTAACAACATTAACGAAAACAACACCGGCCAAAGCAATAATAACCTCTTATCCTTCCACGACTTTCTCTTCCAAACTACCCTGGCTGATAAGATTAACTGGGTGTCAGGAGCTAGCTATCAGTTCTCTCGTGCAGAAGCAGATAGTTTATTCTCAGGGAGAAAGACAGGAAACTCTCTTGGGGTCTACACACAGTTTGATGCCAAGTTCGGGAAGCTTAACACCAGCTTAGGCTTCCGTCTGGAAACTGTACAAATAGATAGTCTTGAGAGAGAGACAGAACCTATCTTCCGAGCTGGCCTAAACTATGAATTAGCAGAAGGGACCAACATACGCGCTTCCTTTGGGCAGGCCTTCAGAGTCCCTACTGTAGCAGAAAGATTTACTACCACCACTGGGGGAGGTGTATTAATCGCTCCTAATCCTGACATAGACTCTGAGACCGGTTATACCTGGGAAGTGGGGCTAAGACAAGGCTTTAAATCCGGGACCGGCAAAAAGAGATGGTTGGGGTATATAGATGCTGCCTACTTCTTCATGCGCTTTGAGGACATGGTAGAGTTTGGGGTGGATGGCATAGGCCCAGACCTAAGTGTATTTTTCTCCTCTGTGAACCTGGCTAATGCCCGCATCCCAGGCGTAGAAATCACTACCCAGAATAGCTTTCAGCTAAATAAATGGAGATTCCTTCTCTCTGGTGGAGTAACCTGGATAGAACCGGAAGATCTGGATGCAGTCCCTGCTGAAAGACAGCTCATTCTAAGTGATGTGGAAGAAAATCCTATCCGACTACTGGACATTTTAGACCCGGACCTAATAGACCAGCCCAGTTTCCTAAAGTACCGAAATAAATGGACCACTCGTTTCTCGGCTACGGCTTCTTACGATAGGTGGTCGCTTAGCACCAACTTCAGAAACCGAAGCTTCCAGGAAAACATAGACCAGTATCTGTTTGTGGTAATTCCTGGTTTGCAAGATTTCAGAGAAAAGCACCCTAATGGAGATACCGTTTGGGATTTCATCCTCAGTTATAAAATCTCCAAAGAGCAGACGCTTTCTCTGAATGTAGATAATGCTTTCAATGAGGAATACCTGGTGATTCCAGGTTTTCTGGCTGAGCAACGCAAGTTTAGCTTACAGTATGCCGTACGCTTTTAGCAATAAATTGGCATAAGAACAGGCTTTGGCTACTTTTGCAGCTAATCTACCTTAGGATGACAAGTATGTTTAGCTCCATAGTTCCGCTCGACAGATATAATTGGGAACTTTGCCTGGAAATTAAGCTTAGTGTTCAGCAGGAATCTTTTGTTCCTTCTGTTCTGTATTCATTGGCGCAGGCCCGCTTTGAGCAACTGGTGCCCTACGGCATCATGTACAAGGAACAGATGGTAGGCTTCATCATGTATGGAGAATTTGCAGGCATCTGCTGGATCAGCCGTATCCTCATAGATAAGGACTTCCAGCGCATGGGCATAGGAAGCAAAGCTATTCAGGAACTCATCTCTGTTCTCAAGAAAAACATACGCTGCAAAGAAATCAGAACCAGCTACGACATTCATAACACCCAAGCCAAATTATTCTTCTACTCCCTGGGATTCGAGCCTACGGATGAACCTATAGGTTCTGAGGAAGTGGCCGTATTGTATGATTGAGTGAGAGAATTTTGAATGAGTGAATTTTGAATGAGCTGATAAGATTAAGTTGAAGCTTAAGATTAAGTTTAAACTAATAGCTGCGTTTTGAAAAGCCTGTAGGGCTGAAACCTTGGTAGAATTCAGAATCATCCCATAAAAAAGCCCTGTTGGGACGATACCTCAGAAGACAATTCTGAATGAGGGGATGATTGAATTTTGAATGCCCAAGTTAGATTACGTTTTACATAATAGATGTAGAGACGAAAAAAAATTCGCCTTAGCCCTAAATGTCTAATACCTGCCTTAATTATTAGGTTTCAGATTCTCCGCTAATTTCAGGAAGGCAGCTATATCCAAGTTCTCTGCTCGTAAAGAGGACCACTCTTCCCACTCTTCAATAGGAGAAAATTCCAATGATTTCAAGGCATTTCTAAGGGTCTTTCTTCTCTGATTAAAAGCAGTCTTCACTACCTGCTTGAGGGCAGAGAAAGGTACGTCTGGTGATTTCTCTTTCTTGACCAGTCTGATGACGCCGCTCTGTACTTTGGGGGGAGGATAAAATACAGAAGGGGGGACGGTAAAAGCATACTCCCGATCAAAGTAAGCGCCTAATAAGATGCTCAGTATACCATAGGTCTTATTTCCGGGAGGCGCACATATTCTATCGGCTACCTCTTTTTGTATCATAAAGACCCCTTCAGACACATAAGTTAAATTCTCCAGTAGGAAAAAGAAAAAAGGAGAACTGATATTGTAAGGAAGATTCCCAATGAAGTAACTCTCCGTAGGGATATCTGATTCAGGCTTCCACTTCAGCACATCCTGATTTATGATGGGTAAGTCAGGAGATAGATGGGTTCTTAACCAGCTTACCGCATCCGGGTCTACTTCCACTACTTTGAGAGCGGAATACTTCTCCATCAATAAGGCAGTCAAAACTCCCTGACCGGGACCTATCTCTATCACAGAAGCGTCAGAAGCAGCCTCTAGTAGGGATACGATCCGTTCTGCTACAGATTGATCTCGCAAAAAATGCTGCCCCAGATATTTCTTCGGTTTCAGTTTGTGCGGGTTATTTATAATTTAGTATGCTAAAGGTAGTACTAAGATGGGTTTTTTCGTACTATATATGTAGATCCTACTACCTATCAGGAAATAATCTCCTGATCAAAGATCCAAGATTTGATTACCATCTCCTCCCAAGATCTGAAATTCTGTCGCAAATCTAATTTTCTATGAGCCAGCAAACGAACCGTAAACTTAAAATAGGAATCACTATTGGAGACATAAGTGGAATAGGCCCGGAGCTAGTTATCAGGGCTTTTCAGGACCAGCGCCTGAAGGACTTATGTGTGCCCATTCTATACGGTTCTTCCAGGGTTATCAACATCTATAAGAAGGTTCTGAAAGTAAATAAGTTCCACTACTCTGTGGTTCAAAAACCGGCACAGGCCCAGTCAAAACGCCTGAATGTGATAGAATGTATCCCTAATTTGGAGAGAATAGAGATAGGTGAACCATCTGAGCAAGGCGGTAAAGCGGCTTTCCTGGCGGTGAAAAGGGCGGTCGAAGATGCTCAGCATGCACAAATAGATGCGCTGGTAACTCTGCCAGTAGATAAATCCACCTTTCAGATTCACGACCAGGGTTTCCAGGGGCATACAGAATTCCTGGCTAAAGCCTTTGGGGTAGATGATAACCTCATGCTCATGGTTTATGATGACTTGCGCGTGGGATTAGTGACTAATCATTTGCCTATACAAGACGTACCCAGAAACCTTTCTCAAAATCAGGTAGTCAAAAAAGTAAAACTACTTC
>JBCBKZ010000127.1:0-10566 GCA_038520955.1 Bacteroidota bacterium
GGTACCTGTTATTGCTGATCAGTCCTTTGATATAGAAGAAGGAAGTGCTGACAATACCGTAGTAGGCACTGTGCTAGCTACGGATGATGTGGCTGTAGTTTCCTTCGAGATCACTGGCGGCAATGGATTAGGTATTTTTGCGATAGATAATGCGGGAGAATTAACCATTCTGGATAATACCAATCTCCTGGCAACTAATACACCTGTTGAATTAGAGGTAGAAGTTACAGATGGAGAGGGCGAAAAGGCAGATGCTACCATTACGGTAAACATATTAGCCAACCAGAGTTGCCCACTTATCAGTATTCTGCCATGTGCAGATGTACCTGTTTCTGTACCTGTCAATTTTACCTTTGATGGAACAGAAGGTGGACTTACAGATGGGACTTCTGACATAGGATTTACCATGGCCCTACCTCCCTCTGCGAGATTGGCTGTTGATAATCCCGTATTTAATGAAGATGCCCCAGGATATGAGCCTGACCTATTGGCTATTGGCGGTGGAGATCTAGCTATCACCAGTACAAAAGGAATCTTCTTCCGAAGTCCAGAATTCAGCTCAGAAACGAACTCTCAAATAAATGCTTTAGGAGTAGGGTTTGATGCAAGTGGTCCTGTGAGAATCAAGACGACCATTGTAAATCCCGACTTCACTGAAAGTGCTGGAAATAGCTCTCAGCAGGCTGGTATTTGGTTTGGTCTTGATGAGGATAATGTCATTAAGCTTGTTATTGCTAAAACAGGTGCTGCAGGTACCGCAAAAGTGCAATTACAAGTAGAAGATGATCCTTCAGTAGGTCCTGAAGAACTAAATACAGGAAACCTGACCGGGGATATCTCCACACAGAGTATCACATTGATACTAGAATTGGATCCAAATAGTCTTCAGGTAAAGGGATACTATCAGGTAGATGGCGGAACTGAAGTATTAGTGCAACAAGCAGGAGAGGATTTCTTGAGTGTACCTACTTCATTCTTTACGGGAGTGGACCATGATGGACTTCCTGGAACGGGAGATATCAGTTATGGGGGTATTTTTTCTACACAGAGAAGAGCTGCGGCAGCGGAGACCTTTACCTTCGATTTTTCTGAGTTCTCTATAGAATCCGTAGTGACTGCCTTACCTACACTTAGTTTTGCAACTAATCCACAGAATGAGACGATAGATGAAGGGGATAACCAAAGTACCTTAACCAATGAGCTTAGCGCTTCTAACGGTACTACTCCTACAGTTTCTCTCGCTATCCAGTATACGGATGGAAGTGGCTGGTTAACAGTTCCTACTACAGTAGATCTTTCTACAGATAATCCTTTTGATGTAGACTTTGATGCGAATGGATTAACGGAAGGAACTTATAACGCAACCGTTACTGCCTCTGCTGCTAACTATTCAGATGCTATTCTAAATGTGCAACTGACCGTTAGTGGAACCTTTACAGGGGTTAATGTAAACTTCTCTGACGCAGCAACGCCTGCACCAGTAGATTATGTGGCAGACTTTGGAGAGGCATTTGGCAATAGAGGTAATGGATTTACCTACGGTTGGATGAATGAATTCAACACAGCTCCGCTAAGTCTGGAAGGAAATGGTAGAAACAGACCTCCGACGCCAGATGTAAATACGCTTCTGGAGACCATGATGCACATGCAGTATGATGATGTGGGAGGTAATAACGGTGTTACACAGGAAGGAATCTGGGAAATAGAAGTACCTAATGGCTTATATGATGTTACGGTTACTGCCGGAGACGCTAATAATGAAAGTCTTGCAGGAACCAGACATGTGGTAAATGTGGAAGGCTTAAATGCCATTGACTATGTAGCCACACAGGGAGCTTCTAATACGCAGTCCAGTACAGTTACCGTAAGTGTGGCAGATGGCAGAATCACCCTGGATGCCAAGAATGGTGGTTTGAATACTAAACTACAGACAGTAGTTATAGTGCCTTCTACCGGAACTGCAAGACCATTTGTAGTGTCTATCAACCCACCAAATGGCGGGACACTTAATGACTGTTCTTCTGGAGTTTCTACTGAGCAATTGGTACTTCCTAATGGTCGTATTGATAATGCTACTCTAGATGGAAATGTCTTTCTATTTATCAATGCTTCTAATACAGCAGTAGCAGGTACTGTAAATGGTACAGGAGGCGGTGATGCCATTACCTTCGTTCCTGCTGAGGCATTGAGTTCGAACACAACCTACAGATTTGAGATTACAGATGGCGTAAAGGATATCACGGGTGAATCCATGATTCCATTTACTTCCACCTTTACCACCGGAAACTGTGGATCTGTTACTCCTACTGACATTGAGTTTACTCAGTATGATGGGGTAGCTACAGGGGCAGGTTATACCTCTCTGGCCATAGGACCTGACGGGAAGCTATATGGCTTGACCATTGGAGGTGAGATTCATAGATGGGATATGACAGGAACCACCTTGTCTAACAAAGAGGTGATTACCACTTTGACTGATAAGTATGGTGCCAGAGCGGCCATTGGATTGGTATTCCAGCCAGGGACCAATGGCGATCTAGTCGCATGGGTTACTCATAGTACTGGAGTCCTCCAAAATGCACCCGAATGGGATGGAAATCTTTCCAGACTGACAGGGGATGATTTGGAAACAGAGGAGCTTGTACTTACGAAACTCCCAAGATCTATCAGAGACCACCTGACCAATAGTGTTGTATTTGGTCCTGACGGCGCTATATACATAAACCAGGGTTCTAACTCTGCCATGGGACATCCAGATGGCGCATGGGGAAATAGACCTGAACGTTTGTTATCTGCAGCAGTCTTGAGATTGGATCTGGCGAAGCTGCCTAATTCTTTACCACTAGATGTACAAACTGCTGATGGAAATGGTTCCTATGATCCATTTGCTAATGATGCAGCACTCACCATTTTCGCGGAAGGAATTAGAAATGCTTATGACCTGGTATGGCACACAAATGGACAGTTGTATGTTCCCACCAACGGCTCTGCTGCGGGTGGAAATACACCTACATCTGATCCTAATGACGCTAATTACATAGCGCCCAATCCTAACTATTCATACGCTGGACCTACCATACCATATGTTCAGAGCATAAGCCCTACTCAGTTTGACTGGTTGTTCAGGGTAGTGGCTAACGGATACTATGGACACCCTAATCCACTAAGAGCTAATTACGTGCTCAACAGAGGAGATGTGGATGTAAATAATGCAGCCTATAATGGAGTAGCTCCGGATGCGAACTATCTGGGAGCAGCCTTTAACTTCGATAAGAATAAATCTCCCAATGGAGTTATCGAGTACAGAAGTAATGCATTTGGCGGGGCCTTACAAGGAAAAATTCTGGTCGTAAGATACAGCCAGAATGATGATATCATCGCGCTGGAGCCAGGCGGAGCCAACCTTGATATTGTTAGTTCCACAGAGGGGATAGATGGCTTTACTGGATTTTCAAATCCACTAGACCTGATAGAAGATGTTGCCACAGGTAACATTTATGTATCAGAGTATGGCGCTAACAAGATCACCCTGCTTACGCCTGATGTAGCTCCTATTAATGAGAGTGCTATAGCGCTTTCTCCAGAGACGATCTACATCAATGAAGTTGCAGGTGGAAATGCTTCTGGTGAAAAAACGGTTACCATAACTAACATCGGAAGTCAAACGCTAACCATCAGTAATATTGCACTAGGAGGAGCAGCCGCTGGCTTGTTTGAACTTGATCAAACAGGAACTGATCTTACCCTGGAAGGAGGAGAACAAACTACCTTTACAGTAGCCTTTGATCCTACAGCTGAAGGGCCTCAGTTTGCCAATGTTACTGTTACCAGCAATGCTTCTAATGACCCAAGCGCAGAAGTAGCCTTAAATGGTCTGGGTACAGATGGACTGGGAGGTGGAAATGAACCTTCCCTACAGTATGTACTGGATACCTACTTAGGGACTGGCGTTATAGATGTAGGAGATGATAATGATGCTACTAATGTACTTCATAGCTCCATTAAAGATGGAAGCCTACTTGGAGACGAAGTAGATGTGGAAACCTTCAAAAAAGCAGGTGAAGGAAATGTAGAGATTACCCTTATTGGGGTGTTTGGTCCTACTTCCACTAATCCTATCGTTAAAGCAGGTTGGTATACGGCTGGAGATGCTTCCAGTATTATTGAGCTGTTTGATGTAGACAATACACCTACCAGTAATGGGCAAAGCCTTGTACCGCCAGTAAACGGCGTACTAAGCTTCAATCCTGGAGATGACACTCAATTCGGATTCTATTCTGAGTGGCCTTTCTTCAATAATCGTCAGCTATTCAGCCAGGATGCACTTAATACCACTACGCCTGATCCTTCTGCGACAGGACAGCATGTAAGAGTGTATGAACTTCCTGGAGAAGAAAATGCCTATGTCATTGCGACGGAAGAGCATGTGTCAGGATTTGATTATCAGGACATTGTATTTATCGCCAGAAATGTAGAGCCTGGATTTGTTTCCACGGGAGCATTGGTGAGAATAGAAAACCTGAGAAAGATCCCAACTACTGATATTAGTTTCCCCGCAGAAGACTGTTTTGCTTTCTCAAGGGTGAATGCAGTAGGTGGTACGGGCGCTCAGTTCCGTGATGTCAATACTATGCGTATTCACAATGACGGTACGGGTGATCTCATCATTAGTAGTCTGGTCATGTCTGATCCAACAGAATATGGCTTACCTAATGATGACGATGATGAGTTGCCAATTACGATTCAGCCAGGAGAATTCTATGATATGCCTATACAGTTTATCAAGAGTTCTGGAGATAAAGGAGTATATGTTCAGACACTGACCATAGGCTCAAATGCGGATAACGAGCAAAGCACGCAAGCTGAACTTCGCGGAGGCTATATGGCTCAGCTGGAAGGGAATAATGAAATCAATGCACAAGAGGTAATTGATGTATTTGGTTTCCAGACAAATATGCTCACGATTGTGGGAAGTAATGATTTGAATGACCCCAATCGTCTATTAGCAAATCCAAGTGCTAGACCTAGTTCCGATTATCCTTTAATTTCGGATATAGAAGCTGGGTACCACGGTGATATCGTTCTCTCAGAATTCTGGGAAAGAGTAGATAATAGTGAGCCTGTGAGAGCCCTTTATATGGGTGCTTATCACGGTTCTGGTGAAGCAGGGGCACAAACCCAACAAGGTAGTACAAACATTAATGTTAGGCATAATGGCAGCTGGTATCAGAGTATTCTCCCGATACTGGAGGATCAGAATGATGTAGATGTGCTAGCCTATCAAGGAGCTAATATCAACGGCCAGTTTAAGCTATTCACTGCGGGACAGAATACGTCTGGAAGTGCTAACGGAACGCTACTGGGTATCCGAGTCTACAAGGTGTATGACAAGGACGGTAACATAGTTCCTTACCATTACATTACTATCCAGGATTATATTGGTAATGGATGTGGACAAGGTTCTGCCAACTGTGACTGGAATGATAACCTGGTTTACTGGACCAACATCAAACCTGTAGGAGAGCCTTCAGCAAGCCCTATTGCTGATACAGAGGTAGAAGCTGGAGTAAGCTTTGCTTATGGCGTATCTTCTTTCTTTGACGGTGGATATCCAGGGAATAGTTTCACATTCACCGCAGAACTTGATGGCGGGGGTGATCTTCCTGACTGGATAATCTTTGATGAGAATACAGGTATTTTCTCAGGGGTAGCTCCTTTTGTTGAGACAGATCCTATTACCATTCTGGTAACAGCGACAGACTGTAACGGAATTGTGGTAAGTAGCAGCTTTGTACTTAGCGTTGACCTGAGTAGCATAGATTGTACAGTAGATGCAGGGGACGATCAGTTTTTGAGCTGTGATGTAACAGAAGTTACCTTAACAGGTACTACTTCTACTGGAACATATGAGTGGTCAGGTCCGAACGGATTTATCGCTAATACCCAAAGCATAACCGTCTCTGAAGCGGGTGCTTATACACTAGCTGCACCAGCAAACGGAAATGAGATCAAGATCAACTTCCAGGATCCTAATTCTGCTAATCCACCAGCACCTTATTTGGTAGATTACGGACAGGCTTATGGAAATAGAACTGAAGCGAGACAAGGTAGTGGTACCTATACCTATGGTTGGGTAGAGCCCGGAACAGATACGCCGCTAGACCTTTCTACCGGAGGAAACCCTCCTGGAAATGGAAGGAATAGAGATAACGGAGGAAGCTTCCTGATAGAAACCCTTATGCATATGCAGTATGCGGGATCTAATGGAGTAGCGGCTCCTGGTAGCTGGGAGATTGAACTACCTAATGGTCTTTACACTGTTTTCGTAGCAGGTGGAGATACAGATACTGAATCCACAGAAATTACTCGCCATGTCATCAATGCAGAAGGAGTAAATCTGGTTGACTTCTTTACCTTCCCTGAAGGGGGACCAGGTACCTCAGGTCAGCAAACCGGATCAGCTGTTATCAGCATAACAGATGGTAGATTAACCTTAGATGCAACAGGAGGGTCAAATACGAAGATTCTTTATGTTGAGATTACAGAACTGACTTGTCCAGTTACTGATGAAGTAGTTGTCTTTGAGGAAGATATTCTCCCAGAGGTAACCATTACTTCTACCACTACTGAAATCAACTGTACAGTAACAGAAATTGAACTGGATGGTAGTACTTCCACCTTTGAGTTAGGCGCTACCTTCGAGTGGGTTCCTACCAATGGGGGTGTCATCAGTGGAGCTACTAACGGAGAAACCGCTATAGCCACAGCTGCGGGTACATATACATTGACGATCACCAACCCAAGTGGGTGTGAAAGTTCTGATGACATTACGATTACAGAAAATCTGGTACCGCTTTCAGCTGGTAACGGAGGATCTCTAACTGTATGTAATGATGCAGCTACTATCAACCTCTTTGAGGCTCTTACCTCCTTCGGAGGAAATCCTGATGCGGGTGGAAGCTGGACTTTTGGCGGAAATCCTGTTTCAGCCTCTTTCGATCCATCTTCAGATCCAGGAGGAGACTATGTGTATACAGTTGGAGGAACCACGGGTTGTCCAGCCAACAATGCGACTGTATCCATTACAGTAGAAGTGCCATTATCAGCTGGTTCTGATGTTTCAGTTACGCTGTGTAATGCAGCTGATCCTGTAGATCTCTTCAGTTTCTTAACTGGTGCTGATCAAGGTGGAGAATGGACTTATAACGGAAATCCTGTTTCCGCTACCTTTGATCCATCCTCAGATCCAGAAGGAGACTATACCTACACAGTAGGAACTGGAAGTGTTTGTGGAGAAAGCAGTGCAGTAGTAAGTATTACAGTAGAAGAAAATCCTTCTGCTGGTTCTGATAAGTCAGTAGCAGTATGTGATACTGATGGAATCGTGAGCCTGTTTAGCTTCCTGGATGGAGCAACGCCTGGTGGGAGTTGGTCTTACAACGGAAACCCTGTTTCTGGTCAGTTTGATCCTACTGCTGATCCAGAAGGAGATTATGTCTATATGGTAGGAGAAGGTGTTGGTTGTGAAACCAGTACAGCTACCCTATCCATTAGTGTAGATGTTCAGCCTTTAGCAGGTACAAGCACTTCTATCACTCTATGTGAAACAGATGGTATTGTAGATCTATTCGCCCTACTGGGTGATGCCAGTGAAGGAGGTTCATGGAACATAGGAGATGGAACATTTAATCCAGCTGTAGATTTACCTGGAGACTACATCTATTCTGTAACAGGAAGCGGAGCTTGTACAGAGACCTCTACCGCTACTGTGAGCGTGTCCGTTGAAACTACACCGGATGCAGGTACCAATGGTGCAGTTGCCGTTTGTCCTAATGATGCCATCATTGATCTGTTCACCCTTTTAGGAGGAACGCCTGATCAGGGAGGTACATGGTCTCCAGCCTTAAGCGGTGGGGGAAGCCTGTTTAATCCAGCAGTAGATCAGCTAGGAGTTTATACCTACACGGTAGAAGGTACCATCTGTGAGGATGCTACGGCTACTATAACAGTAACAGAAGGTGTTGATTGTGAAGTCGTTTGTACTTCTGGTATCATCAGCTTCACCATGGTAGATCCTGATAGTGATGCGGATATAGGTACACTAAGCAATAATCAAGTAGTGAATATTGCTCAAATAGGTGCCTTCTTTAACGTTAGAGCCAATCCTTGTGGGGAGGTAGCTAAGGTAGTACTGGTTCTGGAAGGAGAACAAGATTACTCCAGAACAGAAAGTAAAGCACCTTTCGCCCTATTTGGGGATTCCAATGGAGACTATCGCGAGTGGGTGAATAATGGTGCAACGCCAGGTGTCTATACACTTTCTGCCGTACCATTCAATTCTGATAATGAGCAGGGAGATCTACTGAGCATTACGTTCACCATCATTGATGATCAGACGGGTGGAAACACTAAGCCTGTCGCAAATGCGCAGAATGTAATAACGCCAGAGAATACGCCTGTCAACATCACCTTAACGGGTAGTGATGCAGATAACGATCTGCTAACGTACATGACCACAAGTGATCCACAGAAAGGTGAGCTTACAGGAACAGCACCTAATCTGACTTATACACCTGATCCAGGTGCCACAGGTAGTGATTCATTTACCTTCAAGGTAAATGATGGGGAGGAAGATAGTGATCTGGCAACAGTTACTATTACCATCACACCAGTAAATGTGAACCAACCACCTGTTGCGAATGCTCAGAGTGTAAATACACCTGAGAATACACCAGTGAACATCACCCTAACGGGTAGTGATCCTGATGGTGATCCTCTGACGTACATGACCACAAGTGATCCACAGAAGGGAGAGCTTAGTGGGACAGCGCCTAATCTGACCTATACACCTGATCCAGGTGCTACAGGTAGTGATTCATTTACATTTAAAGTAAATGATGGTGAGGAAGATAGTGAGCTGGCAACAGTTACTATTACTATCACACCAGTAGATGTGAATGAGCCACCAGTGGCATTTGATCAGACAGTGAATGTAGAATTAGGAAGCTCTGTATTCATTACCCTAACAGGGAATGACCCAGATTCGGATCCGATTAACTTTGTTAAAACAAGTGATCCTACCAAGGGTAACCTTCAGGGAACAGCACCTAATTTCGAATACACGCCTAATCCTGGAGCCAGCGGTTCTGATTCCTTTACCTTCGAGGTAAATGACGGAGACCTGACTAGTAATGAAGCTACTGTAACCATCAATATTCTGCCTGCAAGTGATTGCACCTTCGGAATAGAGAGCATTACACTAGTAGATGCCAATACTAATCAACCGCTATTTGATATTCAGGACGGTCAGACAATCTCTCTACAAGATGTAGGAACAGATCTGAATATCATCGCTATCCCATGTAATGAGGGAGAAGATGTTAACAGGATTGTCCTTCAGCTTACTGGAGCTAGAGATCAGACCAGAACGGAGAAGAAGGCCCCTTATGCACTATTTGGTGATAGTAACGGGGATTATAGCAGCTGGCCTGGAGTAGCAGAACCTGGAGAATATAGCTTGACGGCCACTCCTTTTGACGATGACTTGAATGCGGGTACGCCGTTGACAGTGAACTTTACCTTCCAGACGGAGTCTACAGGAGGTAACATTCCACCAATTGCAAACGCTCAGAGTGTAAGTACGCCTGAGAACACGCCTGTGAACATTACCTTGAGTGGAAGTGATGCAGATGGTGATCCGATTACCTTTGTAGATATCACTCAACCACAGAAAGGCCAACTTTCTGGTACTGCACCTAATTTGACGTATACGCCAAACCAAGGAGCAACAGGAAGCGACTCATTTACCTTTAAAGTAAATGATGGGCAGGTGAACAGTAGTACGGCCACTGTCTCCATAGAAATCATTCCTGGAAACAGAGCGCCTATTGCTAATTCTCAGTCAGTAACCACACCAGAAGGACAGGCATTAGCGATTACCCTGACAGGAAGTGATCCAGATGGAGATCCAATCGACTTTGTGGATATTAGTACCCCACAAAAAGGTCAGCTATCAGGTACTGCGCCTAATCTGACATATACGCCTAATCAAGGAGCAACTGGAAGTGATTCATTCACCTTTAAGGTAAATGATGGAGATCTTAACAGTAATACAGCCACTATCTCTATAGAGATTATCTCTGAAGAAAATAGTGCGCCTATTGCTAATTCTCAGGCAGTTACTACCCCAGAAGGGCAGGCATTAGCCATTACCCTGACAGGTAGTGATCCTGATGGAGATCCAATCACCTTTGTGGATATTAGTACCCCACAGAAAGGTCAGCTTTCAGGAACTGCGCCTAACCTGACGTATACGCCTAATCAAGGGGCAACTGGAAGTGATTCATTCACCTTTAAGGTAAATGATGGGGACCTAAACAGTAATACAGCTACGGTTTCAATCACTATTCTTGCAACTGCTTGTGAGAATACGGTTACGGAGCTGGTGCTATATGACTCTGATACAGACCAGGTATTAAGAACTATGACTGATAATATGCTCATAGACCTATCTTTAGACGGAGATCAGTTAGCCATAGTGGCAGAATCCTGTAATACTGATAAAGT
>JBCBKZ010000128.1:0-10558 GCA_038520955.1 Bacteroidota bacterium
CTGAGAATGCACTGAATCCACCATCAACCGGAACGATGATACCTGTTACAAAGCTGGAAGCGTCACTACACAGCCATAAAACCGTACTCACCAATTCTTCTGCTTCACCAAAGCGTTTTAGGGGCGTTTCATTAATGATGGTTTGTCCTCTGTCGGTTAAACTACCGTCGTCTTGCATGAGGAGTTTACGATTTTGTTCTCCTATGAAGAAACCGGGCGCAATGGCGTTTACCCGAATTTTTCCATCAAACTTGCTAGCCATTTCTACTGCCATCCATTTGGTGAAGTTGTCTATGGCCGCCTTGGAAGCAGAATAGCCAACTACACGTGTGATAGCTTGCTGAGCTGCCATGGAAGAAATATTAATAATGGAACCCTTAGGTTGTTCTACCATAGCCTTGGAAAAGATGACCGTGGGAAGAACCGTTCCCTTCAAATTGAGATGAGTAACCTTATCGAAATCCTCCATAGACAGGTCAAAGATGGTTTCATCCAGGCTGATGGTGGCTCCTTTCATATTTCCTCCTGCCGCATTGATAAGGATGTCTACCCTCCCCCAACTATCCAGTAGCTGTTTTCTCGCAGCTACCAACTGACCTTCATCCAATACATCAGCTATAAGCCCCATAGCCTCTCCCCCAGCCTGCTTGATCTCCTCTACTCTATGAGAGATTTTGCTTTCTGTTCTGCTAAGGATGGCCACTTTAGCTCCTGCCTTCGCTAAGCCCAAGGCCATAGCACCTCCCAAGGCTCCTGCCCCTCCGGTAATGACAGCTACTTTTCCTGTTAAGTCAAACATATTATTTTCTTCTTTGCGCCTTAGCGTCTTTGCGTGAGAACATTTCACGCCAAGTCGCAAAGCCGCTAAGGATACTTTAATAACTAATTCTGGAACAAAGAGAATTCACTTCTTTCTACATACCGATTGAAAACTCCTTTCTCAAAGCTTAAGTCCAAATTAGCCCCAGAAATAGGAAAAAAGGCCTCTTCTCCATAATTTATTGTTTCGTTTTTGTGAACAACTACGTCAACACTAAAGTCATACACAAATGAGAAGGAATACCGTGTTTTGGTTCAGCTTCTTCCTTTGTTTGCTAATGGGAACTACAACCCACCTGCAAGCACAGAAAAAGAAAAGAGGAAAGGTTGAAGAACTCCCCACTACTACTTATGATGAAGGCCTTTATGATGCCATGGAATATCGTCTGGTTGGCCCCTTTAGAGGAGGTCGTTCATGCGCTGTTACGGGCGTTAAAGGTATCCCCAACCGTTTTTACTTCGGTTCTACCGGAGGAGGTGTCTGGAGAACAGATGATGGTGGTTCTACCTGGAAGAATGTATCTGATGGATACTTCGGTGGTTCCATAGGCGCCATTGCGGTGGCAGAATCTGATCCCAATGTCATCTTTGTCGGAGGTGGTGAGAAAACCGTGAGAGGAAATGTCTCTTTCGGGTATGGAATCTGGAAATCTACGGACGCCGGAAAGACCTGGACCAATATGGGTCTGAACAAATCTCGCCACGTAGGCAGAATTCGCATCCACCCACAAAACCCGGATGTAGTTTACGCAGCCGTAATGGGAGACTTGTACAAGTCTTCTGAAGAAAGAGGAGTATACAAGAGTACTGATGGAGGAGAAAACTGGACTAAAGTCCTCTTCGCAAACGAAGATGCAGGTGCAGTAGATCTTCTACTAGACCCTAATAATGCGAGAATAGTCTACGCTTCTACCTGGAGAATCAGACGTACCCCTTACAGCCTGGACAGTGGAGGAGAAGGATCTGGTCTTTGGAAAAGTACAGATGGAGGAGAGAACTGGGTAAAGCTGACCAACAAAAAAGGCATGCCTAAAACCCCTCACGGGATCATAGGTGTAGCTGTAGCTGCCGGAAATTCTGATAGAATCTGGGCACTCATAGAAGCTAAGGATGGCGGGGTGTATCGCTCTGAGGACGGTGGAGATACCTGGAGTCGTATCAATGAAAGTAGAGCCCTTCGCCAAAGAGCCTGGTACTACACACGTATCATTGCTGATACCCAGGACCCAGAAGTAGTTTACGTCATGAACGTAGACTATCAGAAGTCTACCGACGGCGGTAAGACCTTTAAAAATGCCAGAGCACCACATGGTGACCACCATACCTTATGGATAGCGCCTGAAGATCCACAGAGAATGATCATTGGAGATGACGGAGGGGCACAGGTAAGCTATGATGGTGGCGTGAACTGGTCCACTTACCATAATCAGCCTACTTCACAGTTTTATCGTGTGGCTACTGATAACCACTTCCCCTACAGAATATTGGCTGCCCAGCAGGATAATTCTACTGTGAGAATTGCGCACAGAACCGGCAGCGGAAGCATAGGCGAAAGAGATTGGGAGCCTTCAGCAGGTGGTGAGAGTGCACATCTGGCAGCTCACCCTGAGAATCCTGAAATCGTATTTGGTGGATCTTACGGAGGCTTCCTCACTATGGTCAACCATGAAACAGACGAAGTAAGAGCTGTAAACGTATGGCCTGACAACCCTATGGGGTATGGCGCCGAAGGCATGAAGTACCGCTTCCAGTGGAACTTCCCCATTTTCTATTCTCCACATGATCCTAACAAGCTCTACGTAGCCTCTAACCACCTACATGTGAGTAATGACATGGGCGCCAGTTGGGAAATCATCAGTCCGGACCTTACACGTAATGACTCAGCCAGGCTGGTTTCTTCCGGTGGGCCTATTACACAGGATAACACGGGGGTAGAATACTACTGTACCATCTTTGCCACTACGGAGTCTCCTTATGAGAAAGACCTACTGTGGGCTGGATCAGATGATGGACTCATGCATGTGTCTAAAGACGGTGGTAAGAACTGGGATAATGTTACGCCTTCTGATATGCCAGAATGGATGATGTTCAACAGCGTAGATCCTGATCCATTTGAGGATGGAGCTGCCTTCGTAGCTGGAACCCGCTATAAACTGGGAGACTATACGCCTTACCTCTATCACGTAACCAACTATGGGAAGAACTGGAAGAAGATCACCAGTGGCATAGATGGAGAGCACTTCACCCGTGTAGTAAGAGCCGATCCTGATAAGGAAGGTCTACTCTACGCAGGAACAGAGACAGGTATGTACATCTCCTTTGATGAAGGGAATAGTTGGAAGCCTTTCCAGCTGAACCTGCCTACTGTGCCTATCACAGACCTTACCCTGAAGAATAAAAACCTGGTGGTAGCTACGCAGGGCCGTTCTATATGGATCATAGATGACTTGACACCTCTTCACCAGCTAACTGATCAGGTAGCTTCTGCTGATAAGCATCTGTTCATCCCGATGGACTCTTACCGTATGCGTGGAGGTTCCAGCAGCAGACCTAACTATCGTGAAGGGAAAAACCACCCAGGTGGGGTAATGACCTACTTCTACATGGCCAATGAACCTGACTCCAATGGAGTAGAGTTAGTTTACCTAACTGAGTCTGGTGAAGAAATCAGAAGGTTCTCAACCAAAGCCAAGGAGAAAGCTGATAAACTGGAAGCTAAACAAGGCATGAACTATTACAACTGGAACATGCGCTATGCTAATGCCGAAAGCTTCAAAGGCCTCATCATGTGGGCAGGTAGATTGACAGGACCTCAGGCAGTGCCTGGTGTATATAGAGTGAGAATGGTAGCAGGTGCCGACTCTATGGAGCAGACGTTCAACATTCTCAAAGATCCTCGTACAGACGCTACCATAGTGGATATGCAGAAGCAGTTTGATATGCTGATAGGCGTAAGAGACAAGCTAACTGAAACCCATCAGGCCATTAAGGACATACGTGACCTGAAAGATCAGATGGGCGGATACACGGACCGCTTGAAAGATGATGAGGACATGAAGGATATTCTGGAAGAAGCCGAAGGCATAGAGAAACGCATTTCTATGATAGAGAAAAGCCTGTATCAGACTAAGAACCGTTCTCGTCAGGACCCACTTAACTTCCCCATTAAGCTAAACAATAAGCTGGCGCACTTATCCCGTCTGGTAGGCGTGGGAGATGGTGCCCCCACTCAGCAGGCTCAGGAGTTCTACAAGGAAGTAACTGAGAAAATAGATGAGCAGCTCAGCAGTTGGTATGAGGTCGTAGAAAATGACGTCCCCAAACTCAACGACATGATCAAGCAAAAAGCCGTAGACGCCATTTCCATCCAGGATAGAAAAGAAAAGGCGAGGCCGTAAGGCGAATTGAAAATATTTGAATTTAGATGGCGTCGGGTTGAAACCCGACGCTTTCTTTGTTTCCCCTCTGGGGAGGGGCGCAGGGGTGGGTTTCATTAGTTCTCATGAAACCCACCTCTTAATCTCCTCCCAAGAGGAGACTTCTTTCATTTTCCACCCTGTCATTCCGTTAGGCATATAGATTATTGCTTGCAGGGTCAAACGAAATCTCGTGAAACACTGGAAAACCAGGACGCTAGATGCCGTATGACCCGCCTTACCTTTGGTCCCTAAGGCATGACTGAGAAAATGAAGATCACTTTTTCTTCTCCCCATAAATCCGTTCAATGATATCCACCACCTTCATGCCTTCCATGGCGTTGGTGGCGATGGTCCCTTCTCCATTGAGGGTTTTGATGACATTGTCGAAGACGTAGTGGTGGTTGGCGGCGGAGCCTTTGTAAGGGCCGTAGTCGTAGGCGGGGCTAGCTAGGGGGAGTTCCGGGAAGGGAAGTCCCTCTACATGGCAGTAAACGACCTTTTCCATATACTGGCCACCTAGCTTGATGGTACCTTTTTCCCCAAGGATGGTCATGCTACTCTCGAAGTTCTTGTCCCAGGTAGCTGTGGAGTATTGAATGCTGCCTGCACCACCCTGGACGAACTCAAACTGGATGAGACCAGTATCCTCAAAGTCTGTGAGTTCCTGGTGGTTCATGTCATAGAATTGAGCCTGTATGTTAGTGATGTCTCCAAACAGCCAGTTCATCATATCTATGAAGTGGGAAAATTGAGTGAATAGGGTACCACCATCCAAATCAGTCGTACCATGCCAGTCTCCCTTTCGGTAGTATCGCTCATCCCGATTCCAGTAGCAGTTGACCTGCACCAAGTGGATTTTCCCTAAGTGCCCTTCCTCTATGACCGATTTCATCCAGACTGCCGGAGGGGAATAGCGGTTCTGCATGACACAAAATACCTTTTTGGAAGCGTCCAGAGCAGTATGTATGACCTCCTCACAGTCCTTCTTGCTAAGGGCCATGGGCTTTTCTATAATGACATGCTTACCAGCTTTCAGTCCTTGAATGGCTTGCTGAGCGTGTAGTCCATTGGGTGTGGCAATGCTCAGCACATCAAATTCAGGGGCTTTCTCAAGTAATTCTACTAACTGACTAAAAAAGGGCAGATCAGGATATTCTCCCTTCAACTCTTCTTTCATATCACATACAGCCACCAGCTCTGCATGCTCCATCTGCTGTATGATGGCAGCATGCCGCTTCCCGATATGTCCCAGGCCTACTACAGCAAAACGGATAGTGTTCATTTTGCTGATTTTTGTAGGTTCCAAATGCTATCGTTCCAGCGCTTCGTACATTTTGGCCCTGTTACGAAGAATCCAGCTGTAGAGACACAATGCATTGTGTCTCTACCCCAAACATGTATTAAATAAGATTGATCCACTCTTTAGTAATGTAATTCTTTCAACAACTCCATCACCTTCTCCAGATGGAGCTGATCTACTTCTGAAAAGTCATCCAGCTCTGCGCTGTCCACGTCCAGAATCAATTTCGTTTGTCCATCTGCCATAAGTGGAACTACTATCTCCGACTTGGATAAGCTGCTGCAGGCAATGTGTCCAGGAAAGGCATCTACATCCGGGACTATAAGGGTTTGCTGCTGCTCGGCGGAAGTGCCGCACACACCTTTGCCCATGCCTATACGTGTGCAGGCTAAAGGTCCCTGAAAAGGCCCCAATACCAACTCATTTCCTGCTTCATTCATACGATAGAACCCTACCCAGAAAAAGCCCAAGGCTTCATGTAGCATGGCAGCTACATTGGCCAGGTTCGCGATGAGGTCTGTTTCAGCTTCTATGACTGCCTTGATCTGGGGGAGAAGTTCTTTATAGCGGGCTTCCCTACTTACCCCTTCCGTGAGTATGATTGATTCTGCCATGCCACAAATAAAAGGCGAATTTTACGAATCTGCTAGTACTCTTTCAGTACCTTTTTGAATGTTACTCCATTATGTAAGAAAGGCTTGAGACTAATACTATGTTTTTGTAGAATAGCCGACCCGGAAAAACTTTTGCTAGTAGCCACCGTTCTTTAGTTATAGTAATTGAAATACATCGCATGGGACAGTACATGATAGACATACAGCTTCCTTATCTAATGAGCGCAGAATTTCTGGCCTTGATCCCCAAACAAAGGGCCCAGATCAATACGCTTATGCAACAAGGGCTGGTGACCAACTACCTCCTTGCCATAGACAGATCCAGATTGTGGACGGTGATAGAAGCTGAAAGTGAGGCAGAAATATGGGAAATACTGGAAACCTTCCCCATATATCCTCACGTAGAATGCAACATATATGAGCTAATGTTTCACAATCATACTGCACACACCCTACCCGCTATTTCACTCAATTAACCTTAGCTACCCCCTTCCCTAATGCCAGCAACAGCCGTTTTAGACCGGACGAAAGAGCTAGTTAGTTTCTTAAAAAGTACCGAGGAACTCAGACACGTTCCTATGGTAGAACTAGAATGGCTAGTAGAAAGATCTGATATTTTCCACGAATCAGTTGGAAACTTGCTGTTCCAAAAAGGAGATGACCTTCCCTATCTTCTCATCATGATAAGGGGAAAAGTCAGAGCATTTACCGTCCAAAACGGTGGGCAGAGAGAACTCTCTATAGCTGAAGCTGGTACCATCACAGGTATGCTCCCATACTCACGCATGCAACATGCAGGGGCAAGTGTGGAAGTACTTGAAGATTGCGAATACCTAAGGCTACATAAGGATTTTTTCCCTTCCATGATTCAGGGTCAGCAGAAATTAACAGAAGCTCTGGTTCATGTAATGCTGAATCGGGTTAGAAATTACACGACTCGTACTCAAAGAAATGATAAACTACTGGCATTAGGAAAACTTTCCGCTGGCCTGGCACATGAGTTAAATAACCCTGCCGCCGCCATAGTGAGGAGTGCTAATCTGCTGAAAGATCATCTGAGTGTAGTGCCAGATTCTTTCAAAAAAGTGATCTCCATCAGAATGTCAGAGGAGGAAGTGGATGCCGTGAATGACATTATCTTTGGGAAACTGGAGGCTGTAAGTTACCTGGCAGATAAAAGTCTACTGGAGAAAGCCCAGATGGAAGAAGAACTCATAGACTGGCTATATGACAAAGACGTAGACGATGCCGAGGATATGACGGAGAGTTTTCTCGAATTTGGCATTTGCGTAGGAGATTTGGAACAAATTGCAGACTTAGTTCCCCCTGCTCACATAGCTCCGGTAATCGGCTGGCTAAATCAGGTGCTCACTACTGAGAAAATGGTAAGAGAGATTCAGGAAGCTTCCACCCGAATAAATGGTCTGATCACTGCCATGAAGGGCTATAGTTATATGGATAGATCTCATGACAGACAGGAAGTAGACCTTCATAGTGATATCTATAATACCCTCACTATTCTCAAGCATAAGATCAAGAAGAATAACATAGAAATAGAAAAGGACTTCCAGGCAGATCTTCCCAGCCTATACGGATTACCAGGAGAATTAAATCAGGTGTGGACCAATATCATTGACAATTCTCTGGATGCCATGGATGAAGGAGCAGGGAAGTTGACCATCATTACCCGTCAGCAAGGGAATTGTGTGAGAGTCCAGTTTATAGATACCGGAAAGGGTATCCCTCAGGATGCTCTATCTCATATCTTCGAGCCATTTTTCACTACCAAAACCATCGGTCAAGGACTCGGATTGGGGCTGGATACCGTCATGAAAGTTATCAATCAACATGAAGGAGATGTCAAGGTTTCCTCACGTCCGGGGCACACAGAGTTCAGGATTCTCATCCCTATCAAGAAATAAGTCCTTACCACTTATCACACAAAACACTACGAAAATTTACTAAGACCTACCTCTTATAGGCTATAATTTGCATGCTTCCATAATCACTGGGGCCGAATCAGTAATTTTTACTAATTTTCATTAAATAATTGGTGAGAATTACGATTTTCTCATAGAACCACACGCAATACTCTACCTATGGGGGACACGGAACAGCTACAGCGCATCCTATTTGATAAGGTTAAGACTTTACTCCCTCCTCACCTTTCCCTGGTAGATGAAGTTTCTTTTTCTCTGGACATCAGTACTGACAGTGCCTACAGAAGAATCAGAGGGGAAAAGATCCTGGATTTAAGAGAAATAAAAAATCTATGTCAGAAATACCGGATTAGCATGGATACGCTATTTCAGGTGGCTGACAATCAGCTCATGTTTTCCCATGTAAAGGTGGACGAGGAGCAATTCAATGTGAAGGCCTACCTGGACCTATTGCTTGAAAGAGCCAGGGTCTTTCATACCCAACAGGAATCAGAAATGATTGTCATAGCTAATGACATCACCATCTTCCAACTACTACAGTTTCCAGAACTGGCCGCTTTCAAACTATTTTTCTGGCAAAAATCCAGCCTGGGTTTTGAGCGATTTAAGGATGTACAGTTCAGCCTTGAAGAAATAGATGAGGCCATCCTCAACCTGAGTAAACAAATAGTTAGAGAGTACAACAAGATCAATACAATTGAAATTCTGGGCATAGATGCTATCGAGAGTTTCCTCCGTCAGATTCAGTACTACCTGGAATTAGGGTATTTCAAGAGAGACAATGATGCCCTTGTCATTCTGGATAAAATAGAAGAATTGGCTTCCCATTTCCGAAAGGAAGCTGAAGTGGGATATAAGTACAATTTCGGTAGCTCCAATCCTTCTGGGATGAGAGGAAATTTTACCATGTACTATAATGAGCTGTTTGTGATTGATGGTATAGTCATGGTAGACATTGGTGGACAAAAACATACCTATATAGGGACAGGCCCCTTAAATTTTATCTGGACAACGGATGAGGAGTTTTATGAAAGTAAAATACAATGGGCTGGAAAACTCATGCGATCCTCCATTCTGGTCAGTGATTTCTCTGAGAAAGAAAGAAATATCTACTTCAAGAAAATCGAGAAGCGCATCCAGAAATTCAGAGCCAGACTTGACTAACATTTTCTCCTTAGCCTTTCAATGAGGCATTTCCAACAAGCAATTGGCTAAGATGGTTAACGTTTAAACAGTGATGTTTTCTATTTGGCTAAAGCCAGGTATGAAAGCTTTTCTATATATTTACGGCCTCATTCAAAAATTACGGATGCGAATTCTACTACTAAGCCTGTTGAGTTTAGCCTGTCTCTCTACCTATTCTCAAGAATCCACTTTTAGCCGTCAGGATACCCTCAGAGGAAGTATTACGCCTGAAAGAGCATGGTGGGACGTTACCTACTATCATCTTGAACAAAACATTTCTATAGAAGACAGTTCTCTCACTGGGGTAAATACCATACAGTACAAAGTCATTGATCAAGCTGAGGTCATGCAAATAGACCTCCAACCCCCTATGAAAATAGATAAGGTAGTTCAGGGAAAAAAAGAGCTGGAAGTAACTCATGAGGGAAATGCTCATTTCATCCATTTAGTCCAAAAACAAAAGAAGGGAGACGTAAATGAGGTCAAAGTATATTACTCAGGCAAGCCACAGGTCAGTAAAAACCCTCCTTGGGAAGGTGGGTTCAGTTGGAGAGTAGATAGCCTCGGAAGTCCTTTTGTGGCTACCTCCTGTCAGGGTGATGGTGCCAGTCTTTGGTGGCCCTGCAAGGACCAGATGGTGGATGAACCTGACAGCGTGCTTATGAGTATTACTATACCAGACCACCTCATGGACGTCTCTAATGGAAGGCTCAGAGGGGTAGAAGATAATAAAGATGGAACCAAGACCTGGAACTGGTTTGTTTCCAGCCCCATAAACCATTATGGAATCAATGTAAACATAGGAGACTATGTACATTTTTCTGATACCTATGATGGGGAAAAAGGCCCTTTAACTCTGGATTACTATGTACTTTCCTATAATCTGGAGAAAGCTAAGGAGCATTTCCAACAGGTCAAGCCTATGATGGAGGCGTTTGAGCACTGGTTTGGCCCTTACCCCTTTTATGAGGATGGCTATAAGCTGGTGGAAGTACCCTACTGGGGTATGGAGCACCAAAGCTCTGTCACCTATGGTAACCAGTATAAGTATGGCGCCTTTGGGAGAGAGTTTTACCCCTCAGGATGGGGACTGAAGTTTGACTATATCATTATCCATGAATCAGGGCATGAGTGGTTTGCAAACAACATTACCAATACAGATAATGCGGACATGTGGATACATGAGAGTTTTACCACTTATTCAGAAAATCTGTTTGTAGAATATCACCATGGAAAGGAAGCTGGCTCAGAATATCTGAGAGCAACCAGAAGAGGAATAGG
>JBCBKZ010000129.1:0-10503 GCA_038520955.1 Bacteroidota bacterium
CTATTGCTTCTATGCGCATGAAGTCAAACTACCTATTTTTTCAAACTGGAATATTTTTACGCGAAATGTGAGCTTGATGCAAACGAAGCAAAAATCAAGAACGAATAAACCAAGGCTGCCCTACCAGCCATCCTCCCCGCATTCGTTCACCCCTGCGCACAAGGGAATTAATCTTCCTGTAGAAAAATATCACAGGAATAACTTAGAGAAATACTGATATACATAGTGAATTTGAATCAACGAATTTAAATGATCAAAACCATAATAGCTCCTACAATGATCAGGGTGTAAAGGTAGATTCGATAGAATTTCTCACTGATCAGATGAACGATTTTCTTGGCCACAAAGAATCCGATGAATATCGGGAGAATAAGGTATGCATCCAGCTTTAAGGTATCCCAAGTGATGGTATGCCAGACAAATATGTGGAAGGGTAGTTTGATGAGATTGACAAAAAAGAAAATCATGGTACTGGTCCCAATTAGCTCCAGTTTGGGCATCTTGGTGAGGAGAAAGTAAATATTAGATAAGCTTCCGGCAAAGTTACCCATCATGGAATAGAATCCTGCTCCTGTGGCCAAAGTCCCAGTAAAAAGTAAATTGGGGTTCAGGTTCTTTTTCCCGTATCTCTCCCATAAAAACATAATGGCAAGGCCTAAAATAATGAGAATGGCCAGGAGCTTCTTAAACACCAGCTCAGACAAGTCCTTTCCAGCCCATGTGGCTATCAGTACGCCTAGTACAGCAAAAGGCAAAAACCGCCAAATGTGTTCTTTTCTCACATATTTGTAGAAGTAGGAAATGGCAATCAGGTCTCCAACTATGATTAAAGGGACGATGATGCCAGTAGCTGCTTTCATCCCATGAGGAATTCCCATGAGCAGGATGATGATAGGCCCTGTCCCCTTCAGCCCCCCTTTAGAAATGCCCACCAGAAAAGCTGAAAGAAAGGATAACACCCAAAAGAGCATAGGATATAGACTTAGGTTGATCTGAGCGGCGGTAGTTACCGAATAAATTTTTCAGATCAAAGGTAGGGTCTGCTTTTTCTATGCTCGTTTGAAGGGCAACATTGACAAACTAATGCTCATCGTATGAAACGATTGTTAACATGCCTTTTTACCCTTTTGCTCGTCTATGAGTTGCCAGCTCAGTTCAGACATTACGACTACCTGGGAGGTGGCCATCAAAATGAGGTGGCGGTTACCGTAAGTTCAGCTTCAGGCAGTGCTACCGGTAAGATGACCGTTGATGGCTTTCCCATCCAAAACCAGGAGCAGTTAGCAGATGCTTCTCGTTTTCTGGCTCAAGCTACCCTGGGGGCCGACTATTCCACCATCCAAATGACAGCCGCCATGGGCTATGAGGCCTGGATGGAAGAACAGTTTGCCTTACCTCCCATTGCCATGCTGGATGAAATGTTTCGACTGGAAACCATTTATAAACCTATACTGGAAGAAGGAGAGGAAGCAGAAGAGATAGGGCCTAATATAAGTGTGGAATGGTTTCATCGAGGCTGGATAGATCAGCATTTAAAGTCCCCTGATCTTCTCAGGCAAAAAATGGCCTTTACGCTTAGCCAAATTTTTGTTGTGAATGATGCCTCAGATATTGCAGAAGATTTTGGTCAGGGGCTAGCTGGCTTCTATGATTTGCTTTCGCGAAATGCTTTCGGGGATTATCAAACTCTCCTAACGGATGTTACCATAAGCCCTGCCATGGGATTCTTTCTTTCCCATTACGACAATCCCAAAGCAGATCCCATCAACAACATACAGCCGGATGAGAACTATGCAAGAGAGATTATGCAGCTCTTTAGCATAGGTCTATGGGAACTGAACCAGGACGGTAGTAGAAAGCAGGATGCTAATGGGCAGTTTATCCCTACCTACACCAATCAGGACATCAATGAGTTTGCCCAGGTGTTTACTGGTTTGAGTAACGGAGGTCCAAATGGTGGATGGGGCAGTGAACCCATCACAGATGACAGGAAAACCAACTTTGTGGCTCCCATGAGAATGTATGAGGAATACCATGATAGAACGGAGAAAGTACTTCTGAAGGGCACTACCCTATCTGCCAATCAGGATGGAATGACAGACATCCTCCAAACCATGGCCCATCTTTCAAACCACTCTAACACAGCTCCCTTTATCTCCAAGGCACTCATACAGTTTTTTACTACCTCTAATCCTTCTCAGTTATACATCTTTGATGTAGCGGGTACCTTTAAGCCTGCGGAGCAAAACAACTTTCAGGAAGTCATTAAAGCCATTCTCTTAAATCCTGAAGCACGGGTTTGTAATCCTACGGCTACTTATACTTTTGGAAAACTAAGAGAGCCCGTAGCGAGAAAACTCAATTTGCTGAAGGCATTTCCTTTATCAGCAGATGAATACGAGAATTTTTTCATGCAAGAGTTTTGCTATGGGGAAACTACTGGTCAGCTTACAGGAAAAGCGCCTTCGGTGTTTAATTTCTTTGTACCTTCTTATGCGCCCCCGGGAGACATCAGTACCAATGGCTGGGTAGCACCAGAATTCCAGATTCTGAACTCCACCAACGCCATAGGATTGGTCAATGATGTCAATAGAAGAGTTGTTTCTAGAATCCCCTTCGCCCTAGATTGTAATGAAGAGTATGTATCAGAAATCACCGAAGACCCTGAGTTTGCGGAGTTCTACCCTTACAGACAGGACTTTACAGAAGAATTGACGCTGACAAATAACCCTGTAGCCCTGGTAGACAGGTTGGATATACTACTTGCCAATGGCTTGCTGGAAGATGATACCAAGACTATCATGGTGAATGCCCTAACCCAGCTATCAAGTCCGACAGATAGACTCAGGATGGCTATTTATCTTATTATGATATCTCCGGACTATGCCATTCTCAAGTAATAGAGCAAATCATTAGACAGAACTCAATCATTCAACATTCTCTCAATTACTTGATACCTAAGAGTATAGGAGTCCTTTAACTTAGTCTTACTCTTCAACTTAATCTTAAATAGATGTCAAAATCTCACAAAAAATATAGCCGTAGAGCCTTCCTGGGAACTGCTTCTTGTGCAGCCGTAGGATCTACTACCTTTTTCTCTACCCTCTTTAATCTGCAGTCCATGAGTGCTGCCTCCTTGTTCAACTCACAGTATGTGGCGGGTGGAGAGGATTACCGCGCCCTGGTGTGTATCATGTTAGGCGGAGGGAATGATTCCTACAATATGCTCGTTCCTACCAGCAATGAGCACTATCAGGAATATGCACAGACTCGCTCTAATCAGGCCCTGGCCCAGAACAGTTTACTTCAACTGGCCCCGAATACCTTTAACCAGAAAGAGCTGGGATTACACCCAGCCATGCCGGAAGTAAAAGCCCTCTTTGACCAAGGAAGAGTAGCGGCTATCTGCAATGTAGGCACCCTGGTACAACCCGTTACAAAAAGTCAGTATTATAATGGTGCAAGCCTTCCCTTCGGTTTGTACTCCCACCTGGATCAAGACAGGCAGTGGCAAACTTCAGTTCCCCAAACCAACTCCCCTACAGGATGGGCGGGAAGATTAGCAGACATGGTGCAGTCTGCCAACAGCAATCAGAACATCTCAATGAATATCTCTCTTGCCGGGAAAAACCTTTTCCAGTTGGGACAAAACTCTGCAGAGTATAGCATCCTGCCTACTGGAACGGGTAGCCTGGGAATGGCCGGGTATAACGGACAATCCACCTTTGATCAGATCCGTACCCAGGCAGTAAAAAGCCTGATGGAGAAGCAGTATCAGGATGTATTTAGAAAGTCCTATGCAGATGTGGTTAGGGCCAGTCAGAACACGCATGAACTCTTTAGCTCTGCCATTGTGGGCTCTACCTTAACTACCGCCTTTTCTGAAAGTGAGCTCTCCCAAAGACTCCAAATGATCGCGAGGACCATTCAGGTTCGCCAGCAGCTAGGCGTAAAGCGTCAGACCTTCTTCGTGCGCTTTGATGGATGGGATCACCATGATGAGCTCCTGAATAATCAGTCCCAGATGCTGGGAGTAGTCAGTAGAGCCATGAGTGAGTTTTATAATGCTACGGTGGAGATGAATCTGCAGGACTGTATCACCACCTTTACCATTTCAGACTTTGCGAGAACCCTCACCTCAAATGGGAATGGTACAGACCATGCCTGGGGAGGAAATGTGCTGGTAATGGGAGGAAAAGTAAATGGGAAAGATGTGTACGGGAATTATCCCAGGCTAGCTCTGAATACGGACCTGGAACTGGGTGAAGGTGGAGGAGTATTGATCCCCCAAACATCCACGGACGAGTATTTTGCGGAACTGGCCTTATGGTATGGGATACCCAAATCAGATCTGACTACCCTATTCCCTAACATTGGCAATTTCTATGACACCTTTTCGCCCAATCCCCCGATTGGCTTTATGAATCTCACCTAATCATGGCAAACCTTTATCAAGATGAAGACAATACTTAAACATACATCCTTTTTCCTGTTGTTGACTTTGGCAGGAAACATAGCGCTGGCACAGGCAAACTGCATAACCCCTGATGCTTCTATTTGGAAAGATACCTGGGCTTCCTGTGAAGCCACACCCAGCCCTAATTTAGCTAATGGCACTTCTCACTGGATACAGTATGACCTGGGGCTAGTCAGGAAACTGTCCAAGACCTGGGTTTGGAATACCAATGATCCCAATAAGCTGACGGAGGGCTTCAGACGGGTGAAGGTGGATTACTCTCTGGACGGCAGAAATTGGACCAGCTGGGGAGAAATGGAGTTTCCTCAAGCGCAAGGCTCAGCTATCTACGGCGGATTTTCAGGACCTGATCTGGTAGGAGTGGAAGCTCGGTATGTGCTACTGACCGCTTTGAGTAACCATGGCGCTTCCTCCTGCTATGGATTGGCGGAGGTGAAGTTCAACCTTCTCCCTACCACCTTTGGGGACTATGAGGCTACCGCATGCTTAAATCTGGCATCCATTACAGACATCTTCATAGAAGATGTAGGAGATACAGAGGCCTACGTAACTTGGGAAGATTCCAATCCAGCAGGGATATTTTATGCTGCGGAGGTTCGTGTTGAAGGAATAGACTGGATCCCATTATATGTAAACCAAGACGAAAAGGAGATTGACTTCCTGGATCTGCTTCCTGGAACTACCTATGAGTTTAGAATTGGTGTTCTTTGTGGGAATAAGACCCTCTATTCAGACATTCAAAAATTTACCACCACCGGTATTGCTACCTCTAATGATCCGCTAGCAGAAACTGGAGGGATATTGTCTCTATACCCCAATCCTGCCCAGGAGCAAATGATTCTGGAGTATGTACATGAAGGTGGGGGAGATATTTCCATGGCCATCATGGACCTTCAAGGAAGGGTACTAGAAGAGAATGACAGAAGGGTTCAGGCTGGGGTTAACAGAATCTCCATCCTACTGGATGACATCCCTCAGGGCATTTATCTGCTTGAGGTAATCAGCGAAGAGAGTGGAGAACGAGGCGTAAGTAAATTTGTCAAGATTTAATACATCTTCTTATCCATTTATAGATGAGTCATTCTGATTTTTCAGGATGGCTCATTTTCTGTTTTGAGAGAATAGTATTTAGGTATTTGTAGCTAACAGAGATTTTGGGGGAGTCATTACAGAAAATAAGAACTTTCGTCGATGATTCTCCTTTCCCTGTAGATTGGGTTTTTCGACATATGGTAATTGTGTAATTTGAAAGTTGAAACACTAGTCGAAACAAACACTTATGGAATTAACCATTACCAACCTTTCCAAAACATATGCGAATGGGGTTCAGGCACTCAAGGATGTGAACCTGAATATTCCGCAGGGAATGTATGGACTCCTTGGCCCTAATGGAGCCGGAAAGTCCACCCTCATGCGTACCATCTCCACCCTACAGGAAGCTGACGCTGGTAGTATTAAGCTGGGAGAAATAGATGTACTTACTCAAAAAGAAGATGTGAGAAAAGTTTTAGGCTACCTGCCTCAGGAGTTTGGGGTATATCCTAAAATTACGGCTGAGGATATGCTGGATCACATAGCTTCTCTTAAGGGCCTTACCAATAAAAAAGAACGTAAAGAAATAGTCTCTACTCTTCTGGAAAGGGTAAATCTTTCTCATGTAAAGAAAAAACGCCTGGGAACCTACTCAGGGGGTATGAAACAGCGCTTTGGAATCGCCCAGGCCTTATTGGGGAACCCCAAGCTCATTATTGTGGATGAACCTACAGCGGGTCTGGACCCGGCAGAAAGGAACCGCTTCCACAACCTCCTCTCTGACATAGGGCAGGATACCATAGTGATTCTATCGACTCACATCGTAGATGATGTATCTAACCTCTGTCAGAAGATGGCCATCATCTGCCTGGGGGAAGTGATAGCAGAAGGAAACCCCAAGGACCTAATAGACTCAGTTGAAGGAAAAATCTGGAAGATGTTCATTGATAAGTCTGAGATCGATCAGATCAGAGCAGACCATAAGGTGATCTCCACCCAGCTAAAGGAAGGAAAAACCCTTATACATGTGTATAGCGAGAATCAGCCATCAAGTGAATTTAAACCTAGTGCTGCAGATTTGGAGGATGTGTATTTCTCGCGTATTTCTGAAAAAATGGATGTTGTAACTATCTAAGCCCGGAAGCATGTTTAAGGAAATATTCAAATTCGAACTCAAATATAGAATAGGTAGACCTGCTACCTGGGCCTACTTTGGCATATTACTGTTATATGGCTTACTGCTAGGAAGTTTGGGAGAATCCTACTCTTCTGAAAAGACCCTCGCCAACTCTCCTTACAGCATAACCCAGACCATGGTCACGCTTAGCGTTTTTGGAATGCTGATCGCCTCCGCCGTGATGGGAGTACCTCTTTACAGAGATATTGAACATAAGGTAAAGAACTACTTTTTCTCCTACCCCATTACTGAGAAAAGCTATCTATTGGGTAGATACGCAGGGTCCATGGTTATCCTACTCATGATCTCCTTAGGACTTCATTTAGGAATGATCATAGGATATGCTACTGGTCCGTTGTGGGGGGTGGAAGATGCAGATAAGTTCGGGCCTCTCAACCTCTTACATTACCTGAATCCTACTCTGCTATTCTATTGGCCAAACTTTATCCTATTTGGGACGCTTTTCTTCGCCTTAGTGGCTTTTACCAAAAGAGTAACGGTTACCTATGTGGCAAGTATTTTGGCCTTTATTGCATGGCTCTTAGGAAATGCCCTGACGCAGGATATAGAGAACAGAACCCTGGTAGATCTCTTAGATCCCTTTGCTTTCAGGACCTACGAAAATATCACCAGGTATTTCACGCCTGTAGAGCAAAACACTCTCCTTACAGCCTTAGAAGGGAATTTGTTATGGAATAGGTTAATATGGATCGGGGTAGCTTTTACGGTATTCCTGATTACCTACTATAGATTTGACTTTCAGAAGTTCCTGGATAAGAAGCTAGGTAAGAGTAAGAAGAAAGGGGCAGAGGAAAGTGTTAAGCCTGACTTCAGTAAGCTAATCCCCGCTGGCGTCAAGAACTTTTCTACAGGTATCTACCTCAAACAGATGTGGAATCAGGCAAGACTGGAGTTCAGGAACATCTTTAGGGATCCCTACTTCCTGGCTATTATGGTGGGAGCTTTGTTATTCCTGTTTCTGGATGGATGGTTTGGTTCCCGAACGTATGGAACGCCAGCCTTACCCACCACTTACTATATGCTGGAAGCTAAGGATGGTACCTACATCATTTTTGTCTTTATCCTCATCATCTTTTATACAGGAGAGGTGGTCCATAGGGACCGTTCAGAAAAGTACGATGGGATAGCCAATACCCTACCCGTACCTAACTGGCTCATATACGGGTCCAAGTTTCTGGCCATGGTGATGGTGTCATTTGTGCTGGTAAACCTGGTATGGATAGTGGGAATACTCAACCAGACTGTTCAGGGCTTTTTTCAATATGATTTTGGGATGTATTTCACAGACCTCTACCTCATAGAGTTTCCAGAGTATGTCCAATTGGTGATGCTGGCTTTCTTTGTTCATATTCTGGTGAACAAGAAGTTTTTGGGGCACGTGGCTTCTATTTCTGTATGGCTGGTTATGTTCGGGATTAGAGATTTTGCGGAGTATGACTACAACCTCTTTTTCTACAGCTATACGCCTGCCTATAGAATTTCTGATATGAATGAGTTTGGGCATTTCATGAAACCACTGGCATGGTTTAATATGTACTGGTTGGCCCTGGGTTCTTTTATGCTTGTATTAGGGAATATGTTATGGCCCAGAGGAGCAGAAGACAGTTGGAAGTCAAGAATCAAGTTGTTCAGCCAACGCTTTAATGTAGTGTCTGCCCCAGCCTTGCTTGGGACATTCATTCTCTTTCTGGCTTGTGGAAGCTTTATCTACTATAACACCCAGGTTCTCAATACTTACAGAACCTCTAAGGAGAACAAAGAACTGCAGGCTTCTTATGAGAAGAAATACCGAAGGTACCTGACAGCCAATCAGCCCAAAATATTTGATGTGGCACTCACCTCAGATATCTATCCCGAAGAACGGAAAACCTATGCTAGGGTGGACATGCAGGTGACTAATAAAGGAATCACCCCCATTGATACGCTCTATCTCTACATGGGAAGTCCTATTGAGCATACAAGTCTGGACCTAATAGAATGGGAAAATGTTTCTTTAGAAAAAGATTTTGAAGATCCGGATATGAGGGTGTATAAATACGCTTTAAAAGAGTCCTTCAGACCCGGTGATACAGCTTCTCTTACGTATGGAGTCACTGCTGAATATCAAGGCTTTACCAATAGCGGGTTCAACAGCGACATTGTACATAATGGCACCTTCTTCAACCTGGGGATCTTCCCTGGCTTTGGCTATGATCCTTCCAGAGAGTTAACCAGTGATAAAGACCGTAAAAAGTATGATTTACCTGTGAGGGACTATGCTTTACCAGAGCATCATGATACCCACGGCCTTTCTCATTTCTTATTTAATGATGATGCAGACTATGCCACCTTCAGGGCTACTGTCAGCACCTCTGCTGATCAAATTGCTATTGCACCGGGTAAGCTGATTAAGGAATGGGAAGAAGATGGTCGTAAGTTTTACTCCTACCAGATGAAAGGAGAAATGGACCTGATATTCAATATTAGCTCTGCCAAATACACGGTTGCTGAGGATGCTTGGCAAAATCCTGATGGCACTGAAGGCAAGATTCAATTATTCCATCATGCAAGTCATACGGAAAACCTGGACAGGTTTAATAATTCTGTAAAACACTCCATGGAGTATTACAATAAGAATTTCTCTCCATACCAGTATAACCAGATGCGTATACTGGAATTTCCTCGCTATGCTGGTTTTGCGCAGTCTTTCCCTAATACGGTCCCCTATTCAGAATCTTTAGGTTGGGTGGCTAACTTCAGTGATCCTGATGATATAGACTATGCCTATTTTGTTACGGCCCATGAGGTAGCGCACCAGTGGTGGGGACACCAGATTACGCCTTCTGCTACACGTGGCTCTAATCAGATTTCAGAATCTATGGCCGAATACTCCGCCCTTATGATTATGAAAAGCAGATATGGTGAAAACGCCCTCCAGAAGTTCTTGCGCTATGAGCTGGACAGGTATTTAAGGGGACGTGCTGGAGAAGGTAAGTTTGAGAAAACGCTACTTGATAATGATACTCAGCAGTATGTTTGGTACCAGAAAGGAGCGATGATTTTGTATGCTCTTCAGGACTATATTACTGAAGATACGATGAACGTAGCCTTCCGTAAATTTCTGGATGAGGCAGCATTCAGAGAAGTATGTCCTTTTGTTACTTCATCAGAATGGCTCACCTATATAGAAGCAGCTACCCCTGATAGCCTGAAATACTTTGTGGATGAGAGCTTTAGGAATATTGTTCTTTATGAGAATAAGGCAACTGAGGCTACTTACAAAAAGTTGGCGGAGGATGAATATGAAGTAAGTCTGACCATAGATTCCAAAAAGATTTTCTATGATGGCTTGGGAGAAATCGAAAAAGAAGGAGAGGAGAAAAGCTTAATAGAGATAGGAATCCTGGCAGATGATGAAAAGAATGAAGAAGGAATGACGGTGAAAAAGCCCCTGTATCTAAAGAAACACTGGCTGACACCTGGGCAGCATACCTTCACTTTCACAGTAAATGAGAAGCCGGATAAAGCAGGGATAGACCCCTACACCAAACTCATAGATCGCGTCCCGGAAGACAACCTGAGGGACGTGGATGAAGCAGACTAAGCATGATGAGTCGCCCTGTATTCGGGGCGACTCACTTTTTTTTGCTATTCTTGGGAGATAAGGCAAGGAATACCAGGTCTACCTACTACTAAGACGCTACTATGAAAAATCAGTCGAATACGGCTCCGTTATCTCTATTAGAAAAAGTTGGGTATGGTGTGGGAGATATGGCATCGAACTTCTATATGGGGTTCTTTAACATATTTCTACTTT
>JBCBKZ010000012.1:0-20591 GCA_038520955.1 Bacteroidota bacterium
TCTCCTATCCCGGGTACTTTTAGGAGCTTTCCTTTACGAGTAGCAAAAACCGCTTCAGCTGTCCCCCCACAATAGGAGATTAGGCTACGTCCACTTACAGGTCCAAGTTTTGGGATGAATGAGAGGGCTAAGAGAAAGGGGAGATCATTCATTTCCTTAGCTAGAAAAATAGCCGCTTAGAAGTAAGCGGCTATATCCTCAAAGTAATGTACTAATGACAAAAACACAAAAAACAGAAAATATCTTTAGGAAGAGCTAAGCCTGTGATTAGGCTTCAGCTTCCTTCTTTTCTTTCTTGGCTTTCCCATTAGAAGAAGGCTTTACCTCTTCTTCTATGATTCCTTTTTCTATGAGAACCTTGGTTTCTACTTCCTGCATAAGTTCTGGATTATCTCTCAAGATATTCTTCACGGTATCTCTACCCTGTCCCAGTTTACTACCTCCGTAGCTAAACCATGAACCGGCCTTCTTGATGATATCCAGTTCCACAGCCAAATCCAGCACTTCTCCTGCATGAGAGATTCCTTCACCAAACATGATGTCGAACTCTGCTATTCGGAAAGGAGGCGAAACTTTGTTCTTCACTACTTTCACCCTCACTCTGTTTCCTATGCTCTCCGTTCCTTCCTTAATCTGGCTGGAACGACGAATATCCAATCTCACTGAAGAGTAGAACTTCAGGGCGTTACCACCTGTCGTGGTTTCAGGGTTTCCGAACATCACCCCAATCTTTTCACGAAGCTGGTTAATGAAAATACAGATACAGTTGGTCTTGGCGATGGCAGCCGTAAGCTTACGTAACGCCTGAGACATCAGTCTCGCCTGTAGCCCCATTTTGGAGTCACCCATTTCCCCTTCAATCTCAGCCTTTGGTGTCAAAGCAGCTACGGAGTCTACTACGACCACATCTATGGCGTTAGAACGGATCATGTATTCGGCAATCTCCAGTGCCTGCTCACCATAGTCAGGCTGAGAAACGTAAAGGTTCTCTGTATCTATTCCGAGTTTCTCGGCATATACTCTGTCAAAAGCGTGTTCAGCGTCTATGAAGGCAGCCAGACCGCCCGCTTTTTGTGCTTGTGCAATCACGTGCATGGCGAGAGTGGTTTTACCGGAAGACTCAGGTCCGTAAATCTCTATGACTCTTCCTCTTGGCAAACCGCCTATTCCCAAGGCTATGTCCAGACTAAGGGAACCGGTAGAAAGGGCGGGTACATCTAATTTTGGATCATCACTCAGTTTCATGACGATACCCTTGCCATATGTCTTCTCCAGTTTATCTACTGTAACCTGTAAAGATTTGAGCTTTTCTTGTCTGATGTCGTTGGCCATGTCTCTCTTTGTTGAAATAAAATGTTGTTTTGGGTGTAGGTTGTAATTATTGATTGATGGGTTTGACAGAAATCATGCGGACCGTCTTGGTTGGCACATTAAAATTTTCAGCGCCGGTGGTGGGTAACATCTCTATGGTTCTCACCACATCCATTCCTTTTACTACCTCTCCAAAAATGGTGTATTGAAAATCCAGATTTGGCGTCCCTCTCTTTCCTCGGTAGGCAATTCTTTGAGCTTCTGTGTAGGCCGGATAAATAAATCCTATGTCAGCCAGATAGTCATTAAAATCACCTTCCACTTCTCCCGCATCTAACTTCTCCTTGTACTCTACATATAGTTTATTCTGCAAATTTGATGAATAGTATTCTTCTGCTATGTCCAGATTCTCTTCTGTTACAGTACCACCTGTAACTATGTAAAACTGGCTGCTGGAAGACTCCCATTTAGGATTCACCTCATTTGGATATCTGGCGGCTGCCACTTTTCCTTCTGTGTGGATGAACTCCATGCTGATCTCTTCTTCCAATCTGTACCCCGCATCGTCTCCTTCTGCTGTGCTCCCTTCTATGGTTCTGGGATCACCCGTCTGTACCATAAAGTTCCTGATCACTCTGTGAAAGCTCATCCCGTCAAAAAATCCCTCTCCCGCCAGCTTGAGAAAATTCTCCTTATGTCTGGGTGTTTCATCATACAGCTTGAGATAGATCTCACCATTATCCGTCTCTATCAGTATATCTGCCTCAGAAACATCTCCTTCAGATTCCCCGGAATTTTCGCAGGAAATCATTAATCCGAATGCCATAAAAATTAGCAGGAACGAAAATCTCTTCATAAAAATGCTAAATAAAGTTGAGTTACGCAAAATTATTTGCTAATTTTTTACGCCAAAGTTATCTGTTTGACGAAAATTTTTAGCAAAAGTTTCAATTGATCAGAAATTAGTAAGACCAAAATTGAAACACTAATTTATAAAGGTATTAGTAATCGAGTAATATCTCTCTTAAGATAACCTCCTTCAGGAATAACAAAATTTCTGCTTGAATAGGAAGCATCACAGTAATTGAATAAACTCTTCCGGTAAGCAAAAAGAAAGATTTTGCTAATACACCTATCCAGTGCCTCGTCGCCTTCAGCGTGAGTTACTTTTTTCCTTAGCAAAAAAAGTAACCAAAAATGCATTGTTCCTCCAATGCAACGCTTCTTTCCTCCCACAACCCGTGGAGGAACGGCCTACCCGCTAAAAGAAGAGAAATTTGAATAATTCAATTTCTAAAAATGGAAATGAGCCATACTGGATTTAAGCATGACTCATTCTTAAATATTATTCTATCTATTCTATTCAAATAGCCCTTCATCCCGCTCTAGCATCAGGATGGATTGCTGAGGGACTATCACAAATTTCTCATTCTGGTACATGACTTCTACTGCCCCCTTTTGAAGATAAATAGCCAGATCCCCTTCCTGTGCCTGAAGTGGGATGTATTTAATGCTGTCCTGAATATCTTTCCAAGGCTCATCTTCTGTAGGACTGGGAATAGGGTAGCCAGGACCTACCTTAATAATATACCCACTTTGAATCTTTTCTCTCTCCATGACTCCTGGAGGAAGGTATAGCCCACTCTGAGTAGTTTCTGAGTGAGACCTGGGTCTGACGAGCACCCTGTCTCCTATGATGATCAGCTTATCTAAGTTTGTTGTCGTTGCCTCCGCCATAAGGTTCTATCGCTTATTCTTTTTACAGAATCTAAACGCAAAGATAAAAAACATTGTTTCAGCGAGTGCCTTGCTCACAATCATTCACTAAAGAAAGAATCTGAGGCTGCTTCTCCAGAAATGGATATCTCTCTTTATCCTCCTTCCAAAGAATCTCTCTTAGCGTACAGTCTTCCAGTTGATTGTAAAAGTTCTTAATGACAACATTGGCTAACATCTGATCTTCAGAATTAGCGACCTGCATATTCTCCATAAAGTCTCTGGCCTGGCCATAGTCCCCATCCTTTGCCGCTTCTTTCGTCTTTTCCCGAAAGTAAATAGTGGCTACACCTGACTTAATCTGATCAGATACTTCCGACTGCATAAGTTGATCCTTTACCTCTACTACAAATGCCTCATTATCTCCTTTTACCATATTAGCAACCAGTATTTTCTGGAAACTGACCAGAATAGCCTCTTCTGCCGGCTGAGAAGGAAGTATTCTATAGATTTTAGTCAACAGGTCTATGTCCTCTACCTTGGAAAGGTCTCTTCCCCCCAGCATACCCACGTGGCTTTTGTAGGTGTAGTATTTTGAAGCGAGTACAGGATACAAAAGGAAGGCTTTCTCAAAATAAGGAAGCGCTTCTTCATACTTCCCTTTCCAGTATAGTCCTCTTCCCAGATGGAAATACTGCAAGCCTGCCAACTGAAAGCGCTCCATCCTTTCTTCCGGCTGATAGTACTGGTAGACCAGATTATCTACTACGTACCGGTTAAGGCTATCAAATTCTATGAATCCCCCCATCCTTGCGTAAGCGAGAAATTCTGATTTTTCCTGAAGAGGAAGATCAAAAGGCATGGGTTCGAGGCTATTATCTTCTGGCTGGTCCAGCGGGTCTATGTACTCATCCATGCCAGTAGGATCTATTCTGATGTAGCTATAAACGGCATTTGACCATCTCTCATGCGGGATGTCAAAATGTGCGAACACCTCTGAGTAAAGTAGCGTAGCTACAGCGCTGTTATATCTTTTTGAGGAGAACATATCCCAGTAAGAGGCAAAGGGATCATAGGTCTGGAGAAAGTTTTTCTTGAGGTATCTTTGAATCCGATAAAGCTGTGACTCATTCCGTCTTCCCCTAATTTTCTGTTTCTCTAAATCTTTGATCATTTTCTGCCTCTTGGTTTTGGCAATCTCATAATCTGCCTTACCAGCCTCTGAATCTGCTGCTATTAACAACCATAACTCATCCGGTTTCCCTTCTTTACTCCATTCCTTAAACAGCTCCTTTTCCAGGTCTGAATGAGAGGTGAGGTCAGGAGAATATCCTAATCCACCCCAGCCTTTCTGAAGAGAAGCCAGATTTTGACCATGAATACTGAAACAGAAAAAATGGAGGATTCCGACTAATAGTAGCGTAGTTCTCATACTCAGATGTTAGTTCTAATTCTAATCTACCAAAAAAAAATCGATCGATGTTCAAACAATTTTCGGCCGTGTTAGTCTTTTTCTTAACAATACAGAAAAAATTTAGGTTAAGTGTGTTTTCATGATTGTGCATAGCAGGGGAACCCTCCCGGTTTTCCCTGTTTTTTTATGCCCTCCGTTTCAGTCTATTGTGTACTTTTGTGCGAAGATATTTCACGCAAAGACGCTAAGTCGCAAAGTAACACGTGAGATCCTCCTATAAAGAGAAGGTTTAACAGTAGTCAGTAGTCATTCTTCTATGTATCCTCGGGTCAGTGATTTTGTGAATGATGTTTTTGGGACCGACTGGGTTTGGCCGGTTCAATCCTTCGGCTTTTTCCTGGGGCTGGTTTTCATTGTGGGGTATTACATAGCCAGGTATGAACTTAGAAGAAAGGAGCAGGAAGGCATCTTCCACGTTCAGAAGAGAACTATTTCCATTGGTGGGCCTGTTAGTTTGCAATCTGTCCTAATCAATGTTTTTGTGATGGGCCTGATCGGATACAAGCTGGGATTATGGATAGAGGATTACAGCTTTCACGTGAGAAATCCGCAAGAGGCTATGTTTTCCTTGAAAGGTTCCTGGATGTGGGCACTGATTTCCGGAGGACTTACCGCTGCCTATCAATTCTGGAGCTGGAATAGACTGAAAGATACTGAGCCTCAGAAGCAAACCATTAGATGGGGTATATCGGATGAGTTGGGAACTATTTTCACCATAGCCTTTGTAGGAGGTGTACTAGGAGCCAAGATCTTCCATAACCTTGAGTATTGGGAAGACTTTATGGCAGATCCTGTGGGTTCCCTCCTCTCATTTTCCGGTCTGACCTTTTATGGAGGACTGATTTGTGCAGCTGTGGGCATAGGCTACTATGTAGTGAAGAAAGGATATCCCCTTCTTCCCTTTGCAGATATGGCGGCCCCTATTCTGATGCTGGGCTATGGAATAGGGAGAATGGGCTGCCAGACTTCTGGAGACGGTGACTGGGGCATAGTGAATACGGCTGCTAAACCGGAATGGATGAACTTTCTTCCTGACTGGATCTGGGCTTATAACTATCCTCATAACGTGCTTAATCAAGGAATCCCCATTCCAGGCTGTGAAGGAGATTTCTGCCACCAGTTGGCACAACCCGTTTTCCCAACACCTATCTATGAAATCACATTGGCGCTCATTATTTTTGCCTTTCTCTGGAGTATCAGAAAAAAGCTTCCTTATTGGGGGCAGCTTTCAGGTATCTACCTTTTCTTCAATGGGCTCGAACGTTTCTGGATAGAGAAAATCAGGGTGAATTCTACTTACGACATAGGGGGCTTCGAAATCACACAGGCAGAGATCATTTCTTCCATTCTCATGATATTTGGGATAGTGCTTTTCTATCTTTGCACCAAAGTCTGGAAGCTCAACACGGACAAGCCTAGACTATTTCCCAGAAAGGAGGTAACAGATGTCTGAGAAAGAAAACAAGGCCCTCATCAAGCATCGCAGCAATAAGGAAGACTACCAAAGCTTTGATAGGGAAGAACATGCCTCTGAAGAGGATGGGCTGTTTGAGCACTATACCCTCATCGTAACAGGGGGTCAGCAGCCTATGAGAATAGACAAATACATCTCTAATCTGCTTCCTAATACCTCTCGATCCAAAATCAAGAATGCTTCCCGGGCAGGTACCATCACCGTCAATGATAAGCCGGTCAAACTCTCTTACAAAACCCGTCCTAACGACGTCATCAAGCTCATGCTCCCTTATCCCCCTCCACCGGAACTGGAAGCAGAAGATATTCCCCTCAACATCATGTATGAGGATGATGACCTGATCGTGGTACAGAAGCCCCCTCGTATGGTGGTACATCCGAGTATAGGCCATAGAACAGGTACGCTCATCCACGGCCTATTGTGGCACTTCCAGCACCTTCCCCAGCCCAAGGGGGAAACCAATAGTATGAGACCAGGTCTGGTACACAGAATAGATAGGGACACTTCTGGCATTCTCGTAGTGGCAAAGAGTGAGTTTGCCCTCACCCACCTCTCAAAGCAGTTCTACGACCGGTCTACTGACCGACTCTACCTGGCCTTAGTGTGGGGAGATGTGAAAGAAGATGAAGGTACCATCATAGCTAACACGGGTCGCCACCCTAAGAACCGCAAGATTTACTACGCCTTCCCTAATGGAGAGTCAGGCAAGCATGCGGTGACCCACTACAAAGTGTTGGAACGCTATGGGGTAGCTACCTTGGTAAGCTGCAAGCTGGAGACAGGTCGTACCCATCAGATCAGGGTACACATGAAATACCTGGGCCATACCCTCTTTCATGATTCTGATTATGGTGGAGACAAAGTCCTCAAAGGTCCTAATACCAAGAAGTACCAGCAGTTCATCAAAAACGTTATGGCCCTCATGCCCCGTCAGGGTCTACATGCAAAGTCTCTTGCCTTTGAACACCCCACCAAAAAGGAGCGCATGAGCTTCGACAGTGAGCTACCAGAGGACTTCCAGGCGGCAGTAGATAAGCTAAGAGGCTGGGCGGAGTATCAGAATCAGTAATCCTTCCCCTCTCCCATTACCCTTCTAAACCAGCCACTTACCCCTAAAAAGTGGTTTTTTTCCTTCGATTTAGCGAAATAATTAATATTCTGTTTAAAAATAACGACTATTATCACTCTAGGTCCATAAACAGATAAACCGAACCTAAACGCATACACAGACATGAATAACCCAATCCAACTCAACGGCAATAACGCCTCCGTCCAGATATGTGCGGATGGCGTAACCCTTCAAGCCCCCGGCCTAACTGGTCTCATAGAAGAAGTGATCCCCCACCAGGCTACTCGCTCCCTCTCAAGAGGTGACCAAGCTGAAGAACGTGATGCGCTACTTTCCGCTCTTCAAGATGAAGAACTGGAACTTATGCATGAGTTTGAAATGGAAGTCATGGATGACGGGGAAGCTGCTGCTACCAGAAGCCTAAGTGGTGAAGCATCCCCGATCAACATGGATGTGCCAGTAAAAAATGGGAAAACACCCCTGGCTATTCTTCACTATGATGAAGCGGGTATCCCTCAGTGGATCTTTCCTGAAGTAGCCACAAGATCCTCCTCAGCAAAAAATTCGGTAAGCTTTCGTATCCCCAGAAAGAAAGCTATGGCAGCTACTGCTGGTTCTATGATAACCCGAGGAGAGAAACAAGGGTTGGTCAAAAGAGTCATACGAGTGATCTCAGGTATAGTAGGAAAAGCCGTAACAGGTGTGGTGAAGAAGTATGAGAATAAGAATCGTCCGTACGGGTTTCATCTGGTCGCCAATCAGGCTGTCAGAAATGGCATCCCCAACTGGGACCAATTTACACGCTCAGGTGTGGCTGAGACAGAAGGATCTACCCTATTAATGATACCAGGTACCTTCAAAAATACAGATGGCTCTTTCGGACCACTCATAGCTTCAGAGAACATGAATGTGCTCAACGCCCATTATGGAGAAAGAATCATCGCCTTTGACCATCCGAACCTGCACAAGAGCCCGGCAGACAATGTAGAATGGTTATTGGATAACCTACCGGAAGATCGCGTCCACAACTTTGATCTGCTGACTGCCAGTAGAGGAGGTTTGGTAGCCAGAGAATTTATCAGAAGAGTAGCTTCTAATGATACCAAAGGAAGGAAGATAACCATCAATAAAGCCCTGCTGGTGGCAGCTTGTAACCAGGGAACGGCCTTGGCTAATCCGGAGAATGTAAAGAGCCTACTGAATAGATATATGCTGATGACAGCCTTGATCCCTGTCCCTTTGGTGAGCAAGTTCTTATCCGGGATTCTGGCAGTAGTTAAAACTGTGGGTGGAGCCGCCTTAACCCATCTTCCGGGATTGAGCTATCAGTCAGATGCTAACAACAATGAGTTCCTACAAACCCTGAACGCTAACTATGAGCATAAGACTGCCATCTATGGAATCGGGGCCAACTATAACCCGACAAGTAGGAACATCAAGTCTTACCTGATGAATACGGTAGTAGATAAACTCTTCCAGCAATCAGCAAATGATGTGGTAGTGCCTACACAAGGATGTTTTGAAGCACCGGGTGCGTGGAGGTTCCCCATCAAGCACAAGGTGTATGATGAGACCCAGGACATCTTCCACATGAACTACTTCAAAACGGCTATGGTAAGACAGCAGATACAGGAATGGTTAGGAGAACCTGTATTGATGGCGTAGAGTCAGCTATCACACCCTTGGGCTAGTGGAGAAGGCAATTAAGGGTCAAACGGTGCCTAGCGAAGCTTAGGAAATTCATTCCTAAACCTCCAAGGTCGTTGAGGTTCTCGAAACGACGATGCTAAATGAAACAATTAGCAACTTTGAGAGCCTCAGGCACTCCCCATGATCCAAAAGCCCACTAGGGCTGGCATTTTGGTAGGAAAGTGGAATAATAAATCAAAACCCCTTTAGGGGTGGCACCTTTAGCTTTAGAAGATGTCGCCTCTATGAGGCTCTTTCTATAGATGGTTTTATCTACTACGGAGATTTCACTCCTATGGAGCTATTCTCCTCAAGATCATTTAACTATTTGAAAAAGACCTGGCATATCTCCATTGTAAATTTTCAGCTCTAAAGAGAACAGTCTCTACAAGTAAGACTCTGGTTAAGAATACTTTTCCAGCTTTGAAAGCTAGTAAAAAAAGAAAGGAGTCGCCTCGCAATGAGACGACTCCTTTTTCTATTCTCAAGGACTAAGGTTAGTCCATGTTTTTGATGATCTCATCTCCGAACTCAGAGCACTTCAGCTTGGTAGCTCCTTCCATCAGACGGTGGAAGTCATAAGTAACTCTCTTGCTGGAGATAGCAGATTCAATTCCTTTGGTGATGAGGTCAGCAGCTTCCTGCCATCCCATATGTTCAAGCATCAATACACCAGAAAGGATCACTGAAGATGGGTTCACCATATCTTTTCCAGCATACTTAGGCGCAGTACCGTGCGTAGCTTCGAAAAGGGCATGTCCCGTGTCATAGTTGATGTTGGCACCAGGTGCGATACCGATACCTCCTACCTGAGCAGCCAGTGCGTCAGACAGGTAGTCTCCGTTCAGGTTCAGCGTAGCGATTACATCAAACTCCTTAGGACGAGTCAGTACCTGCTGAAGGGCGATGTCAGCAATGGCGTCTTTGATCAGGATCTTTCCAGCGGCCATTGCAGCATCCTGCTCAGCATTGGCAGCATCTTTTCCTTTCTCAGCAGCAGTTCTGTCATACTGTGCCCAGGTGTATACATGGTCTCCGAACTCGCGCTCAGCTATTTCATATCCCCAGTCGCGGAAAGCACCTTCAGTAAACTTCATGATGTTTCCTTTGTGCACGATGGTCACAGACTTACGCTTGTGTGTGATCGCGTACTGGATAGCCGCTCTTACGATACGTTCAGTACCATGACGAGAAACCGGCTTAATCCCCAATCCTACTTCTACATCAGAACCTCCACCAGCTCCATTTCTTAGGGCTACATCAGCTGCTACTCTTTCAGCTGTACCAAAACGGATTTTGCTGAAATCTTCAGGGAACTCAGCTTCGAGGAACTTCAGGAGTTTCTCAGCTTTTTCTGTTCCTCCTCTGGCTTCTATACCAGCGTAAATATCTTCTGTATTCTCACGGAAGATCACCATGTTTACCAGCTCAGGCGATTTTACTGGTGAAGGTGTTCCGTCAAAGTAACGTACAGGACGTAGACAAGTAAACAGGTCCAAACGCTGACGCAGTGCCACGTTCAGAGATCTGATACCACCACCTACAGGTGTAGTCAGGGGCCCTTTGATAGCTACCAGGTATTCGCGGATACCGTCTACCGTAGCGGCAGGTAACCACTCTCCGGTAGCATTAAATGCTTTTTCTCCGGCCAGTACTTCGTGCCATTCGATTTTTTTGCTTCCTCCGTATGCTTTTTCTACTGCAGCGTCAAATACTCTCACGGAGGCATTCCAGATGTCTGGCCCTATGCCGTCTCCGATGATAAAAGGAATGATAGGATTATCAGGTACATTGAGTTTCCCATTGGAAATGGTAATAGCGGATCCTGCCATAATAATTAATGAGGTTTATTGCTTGTGTTGTAATCTTTTAATTAGCGGCAAAGGTAGCTTTTTTTAAGCTAAATTTCAGGAGAGAAAAAAAGGAGAATGTTGCAACCTCAACTATAGCCAAAACAGGACGAAAAATGGAACTTTCCTGAGGGGAGAGCTTGACTATGGCTATTGATTATTAAGGCCTTGGCGACTTTACGAGAAGTTAATTTCCCGCAAAGCCGCCAAGGCGCAAAGTTATTTTAAATAATGGATAGAGGGGTAAAGCTTTTCCCGAGAATAAGCTGGTCATCTGCTCCCAGCCAGTCTTTCAGCACTGAGGCATACACCTGACGGAAATCTATCTGGTAATGTAGGTCTCCGGCATCCAGCTTACTTAGATCAGGGGCAGAGTTAAAAATCCCGGGATTCTTCAGATCTCCTCCTATGAGAAAAAGATTGTTGGCTTTCCCATGATCTGTCCCTCCACTGGCATTTTGAGACACCCTTCGCCCAAACTCAGAGAAAGTCATGATAAGGGTATCATCCAGTCTCCCGCTTGCCTTCAGGTCATCCACGAACACTTTAAGGGCCTCAGAATACATCTTGAGCAATCTATCCTGCTGTGGGCGCTGACGCACATGCGTATCAAAGCCCGAAAGGGACACATAGAAAATCTCTGTAGCCACGTCAGACTGGATCAGTTCTGAAATCAGTTTGAGCTTTCTCCCAAACTCATTTACCGGATAGGTCCTATTTGTCTTTTGTGCATTGGATTTCTCATAGATATATTCAGCGGAGGACATAGTCTCAGTCATGGTTTTGTAGAGATAGCTGAGCGCAGCATGGTCACCTTTGGGCTTATTACCTTCCAGGGCCTGAAGGTATTTATCCTGAGTAGCCTCATATAGACGCTTAGGATCACGTACGCCCAGGCCTTTCACCTCTTCCCCTTTCACAGCCAAACTTAGCCCATCATCTATTTCTACCAATAGGTGCGGTTCAGCACAACCTGAACAGCTATGATCCAAATACCTTCCCAGCCAACCCGTTTCCGCGTACTGATCAGAGTCAGTCGCAGTATGCCAGATGTCCATAGATCTGAAATGAGATCTGTTAGGATTGGGGTAGCCTACCGCATTCAGTATGCTCACCATACCTTCATCATATAGCTCATAAAAAGGCTGCATGACAGGGTTCAGGCCTTGTTCATCATTCAGCTTGATGACTTCTGAGGCTGGAACCCTCAAACTCTGCCTGGCATTGTAGTATAAATCATTCTGGTAAGGCACCACGGTATTTAGTCCGTCATTCCCTCCCGAAAGCTGGATAATAACCAGTTTCTTTCCATTACTCTCAAAGCTTCTGTTGCAGGCTGATTGTAAGAAGGCAGGCGTTAAGAATGCCGCAGAAGCCAGAGAGGATATCTTTAAAAATTCTCTTCTTGTATTCATGTGATTAGCAGAGTTGAAATTCAGGTGTACAAAGCAGACGCATACTGGTCCATTTCAGGGCTTCTTCCGGGCTTCTTTTTCGGGTATGAGCATCCAAAAAGTCAGACGTAAGATGTGGGGTATCCACCTGAAGGAGATATTCTTTCAAGTGGCTAAAGGCAGTTTCTTCCTCCATAGAGCCGAGATAATCCAGCATGGGTGTCCAGTTGATGTTAGCCTGGAATCTTTTTCCCATCTTTTTGGCTTCCTTGACTTTAATCAGATCCTCATTACCGGAGAAATCCGCCTTGGGCATGACCTTCAGTTCTGAAGCCATGATGATGGCCATAGGAATCCTCAGACGGGTCATGAGGGTATTGCTGTCTATCCAGTTCTTACCGTCTGGCCAGCCATCTACACCTGGCGGCATAAAAAGGACTTGCCCTAAGGCTTTCTCCAGAAATACTATGCCTTCAGGATTCTCAAACTCCATATCCAGTAGGCGCATCAGGCTCACCAGATACTCTACTGGAGACTTTATCCTGGCACCCAGGTGTTGTTTTTCGTAAAAATGATTGGAAGTAAAGATGGTTTGGAGAAGGCCTGCTATGTCGTATTCTGACTCATAGAAGTTCTTGGCCCAACTATCTACCACTTCCTGTTCTACCTCAGGATTTACCAGAAAACGGTACAGCTTGGTGGTGATATAGGTAGCAGTCTGAGGATTCTCCAGGACAATGCTAATGATGTCTTCTCCTCCGAAATTACCTGTTCGGCCCATGAAGCGCTTCTTCCCGTTATCATGACGGCGGGGTCTGAAAATAAACTCTCCTTTGAAGTTAGTAGACCAACCGGTAAAGGCTCTGGCCGCTTCCTTGATATCTTCTTCTGTATAATTTCCTCTACCCAGCGTAAAGAGTTCCAGCAGCTCACGAGCAAAGTTCTCATTGGGAGCCTGTTTCTTATTCTGCTGATTATTGAGAAATAGCAGCATGCCCGGATCCTGTGCGATAGCCAGTACCAGATCCCCAAACTTTCCTAATGCGTGTTTTCTGAGGGTGTTATTCTGACGCTGGTTAATCATGATTCCATTACGCCTACAGGCAAAATGGTCATGCCAGAAGAAGGTCATTTTCTCTCTCAGTTGTGCCTCTGTAGTAACCATTCTATTTACCCAGGCTATATTCAGATCCCTAAGAAGCTGACGATTCTCCTTCATCATTTGCTGTCTTTCTTCCTTACTCAGCATGCCTGGTCGCCCTTGTCCCTGGAAAGGCCTTGCCTCTTGAATGATGAGGGGATCAGATTTATGAGAGCTACTAAAAAGGTATTGAAGGATCTCTTCATGGGAAGCATTTTTTAGCCTATCCCACTGGTCCATGCGTATCCCAAAACCAGCTCTGGAGAAAAGGTGCTTTCTTTGATATATGTTCATATTCATTCTCGTGCTTGGTATGTTGTTGACTTCATAAATAGAATAAGGTTTAATGAAGCCACCTTTCTAATCTGTTTTTGTCTTTTTAGGAAGAGAAAGTAAGAAGAAGGTCTCTTCATTATCAGAACTTTTTTCTTACTTTTCCAGTAGACAGAATAGCACACCAAATACCACGTCATGCATATTTCCGGACAAGAGGATAGCAAATTCGACATAAACGAGTACGAAGTCGTAGAAGAGCAACCTAAAAGCAAAAATTTCCATCCTGACGATATCCACAGAAATCTTTCCGATCCAGAAGTCATAGAAAGGGAAAGAGGGAGAGAAAGGGACAATATGATCCATTTCGAAGACCTCAGCAGAAGAGAACAAAGGAGACTCAGAAAAAAATACAGAAGAGCTCAAAGAAGAGGGCTTCACCAAACTGAAAAAGGGGAACCTAAATATAGCTGGGCTTTTTTCCTGGCATCTCTTTTCATAGACATAGTCAATACGCTACCGTAGATGCACACCTACCTTTAGTCCTTGGAATGGGAATGGGATTTCTGTTTTTCGTAGATCCCATTTACGAGAAGACCATGGAGATCATTAATCGCCTTTAGGCACAGCCCATTTTTCCGCAAAAATTATCAAGCAATTCTTCTTTTTTGTGAATAACTTTTAGGAGTAAGCCGAAGGTTAGGGTCCGGGACAATAAAGGAGATAATGACGCACGCTGAACTACTCGCACATCTTTCTGAAGAATCATTTGGTTATGCCAGGATAGGCATCATTGACCTGGATGGTGTTCTTAGAGGGAAAATGGTGTCTAAAAGCAAGCTATTGTCCATTCTCTCTAGTGGCTTTGGGTTCTGTAATGTAGTCTTTGCCTGGGACCTTAATGACCGCTTGTATGAGGGAATACCTGAAACAGGCTATCCGGATGAAGTAGCTAGTATAGACCCAAGCACTTTCAGAAGCCTCTCCTGGCAACAAAACCGTCCCTTCCTATTAGCAGATTTTTCAGAAAACACTGAAGGCTTGAGTGCTGCTTGCCCCAGAAGTCTACTTAAGAAAGTAATAGCCAAAGCTTCAGAGATGGGATATGCCGCCAAGTTTGGGGCAGAGTACGAGTGGTTCAACTTTGCAGAAAGTCCCCAAAGCTGGGCCGATAAGGGGTTTATATCTCCTAAGCCTATAAGTCCGGGCATGTTTGGCTATTCTCTCCACCGTCAATCCCTCTTTCAGGAATATACAGATGCTTTACTTGCCAGAACGTCTTCCTTTGACATACCTGTGGAGGGCATACATACAGAAACGGGAGATGGAGTATATGAAGCAGCCATCAGTCCATCAGATGTACTGGAAGCCGCAGACAGAGCCGCTCTTTTTAAAGCTACCATCAAGGAAACCGCCAATCACTTCGGTTTGATCGCATCCTTCATGGCTAAGTGGAATCAGGAGCTCCCTGGCTGTGGAGGCCACATCCATCAAAGCCTATGGGACCTGGAAAATCAAAGTAATCTCTTCCGTAATGAGGACGGGATGACCCAGCTGGCTGAGCATTATCTGGCAGGCCAACTATACTGTCTACCTTATCTCATGCCCATGTATGCTCCGCTAGTTAACAGCTACAAGCGCTATGTAAGTGGCAGCTGGGCAGCTATCAGCGTGAGTTGGGGGAAGGAAAATAGAACTACCGCCTTGCGCTGGATTAACGGGACCTCTGCCAAGTCTGCCCGCCTGGAAACAAGGGTCCCTGGGGCAGATGCTAATCCTTACCTGGCCATGGCTGCCAGTCTGGCTTCAGGCCTGTATGGCATAGAACATAAACTTCCTTTGAAAATAGCCCCTACTAAGGGAAATGAATATGAAGGCGAGAAAAACTCGCCTCTGCCGGATAACTTACTATCAGCCACTAAGGCTATGGAAGAATCTGATATAGCCACCCAACTATTTGGAGAGGCCTTTACCCGGCATTTTGTTATGAGCAGGAAAGAGGAGTGGGCCCAGTACAACCAAGCCGTGACAGACTGGGAATTGAAACGCTACTTTGAGATTGTTTAGAGAAAAGGATTATGAGTTTTCATGAAATTGTGGAAGCGGCATGGAATACCTATGACCCTTCCAGACCCATTCAGCGCATAGCTGATATTAGTGCGAAAGTATCTACAAACCACGTTTACCGAATCAAGCTTGAGGATGGTGCTTCTGTCATAGCCAAGCTAAGCTACTTTGGAGAGTACAAACACTTTGTGGAGGACCATAGCATCATTAACACCCTCTCCAATAACCTGGAAGCTCCCTTTGATAATGTATTGGCGACATCTCTCATGAAGGGAGGAAGACTCTTTGTCTACCGACACAAGAAGGGGAAAGAAGATGTGTGGGTAGTCTTCTACCGACCTATCAAGGTAATGAAGCAACTCCCTAGAAGGCTGGAAGAGGAGCACGTTGAGAAAATGGCTTGTCAGTTTGCCGCTTTTCACCAAGCCTGTACTACCATCCGGCATAGCCTTCCTCCTTCTTCAAAGTCCATGAAGACGGATATAGTGGAACTGGAAGAATACTGTAGGACCGGACAGGGAAAAGATCATTTTGGGGAGCATACGGCCCTTATCATAGAACACTGCCGAAGGTTTATGTATTTCTATAAGAATTATATTAAAAGGGACATACCCGTCATTCCTGTATTCGTAGACTGGAATATTGGGAATTTCTCTGTTTCCAAGAATCTCAAACTGGTAGCCCGCTGGGATTATGATTGGTTCAGGATGAGTAGCCGTATAGCAGATTTTTACTTCCTCGCCAGGGTGGTCTCAGACGTGGGAGACAGAACCGTCTTTACTTATAACATAGATGTATTGAAGGAAGAGCGTTTCCTGTTGTTTCTCAGAAAATACCATGAGAAATTTCCCCTGAAGACCTATGAAATAGATATGATCCCTGAGATGTATAGATTCTTCCTGCTGAATTACGTACTAAAGTTAGGGAGATTCTTTTTCCGTGAGGATTATGCCAACAAACTGCAGGCAGAAGTGATAGAACATCACCTCCCTTCTATCAAGCACTTTGAAACGGATCAGCTCAAAGAAACCTTATTTAGCCAAACCCCTCAAGTCTAATGCAACAAACCGATTTCCGAACCTTAATAGACCAATACGAAATCATCCTCTTTGATTCCTATGGGGTGATCAAAAATTATGATGGCATCATAGAAGGGGCAGAAAAAACCCTGGATTACATACATGAGCATCAAAAGAAATACAGGGTACTCACGAATGATGCTTCCTCTCCGCCGGAGAGACTGTCGGAAAAGTTTGTACGAAATGGCATCCACATTCTCCCTCATCGGATCATCACCTCCGGTATGATGGCCCGGAACTTTCTGGAAACTAAAACCATCACTGGAAAGGTCTTATACCTGGGCACTGAGCACTCCTCCGAATACATCATGAGCGCCCAAAAAGAGAAGGTTTCTGTCAGTGAGTTTCAACCGGAACAGGTAGATGAAATAGGATGTGTGGTCTTTCTGGATGATGAGGGCTACAACTGGCAAAAGGACATTAACAAGGTCGTCAATCTACTAAGAAATAATTCTATCCCCGTCATCATTGCCAATTCTGATTTACTGTATCCTGTCAGCAAGAATGATGTGTCCATCGCTACAGGTGCGATAGCCACCTTGGTAGAGACCGTTTTAGGAAGAAAGTTCATCCGTTTTGGGAAGCCAGATGTGCAAATGTATATCTACACCTTCGAGGAACTCAAAAAAGACATCCCCGATCTCAAAAAGCAGAATATCCTCATGGTAGGAGATACCCTCCACACGGACATCCTGGGAGGGATCAAATTTGGGATAGATACTGCTCTGGTATTCTCAGGTAATACAAGTAGAGCTAACGCAGAGGTAGCCATACGAGCTTCTGGCATATCACCTGATTATGTGTGCGAGGATATAGGGATATGAAAAGAAGCTTGGGGTTTAAACCCCAAGCTAGTATTGAGCTAAATGAAGTTAATTCTCTATCTTACCCAAGGAGAACTAAAATCTTGTTCTGTTGCCATATTCAAGAATCTGGATTCATTTAGTCTGGAGCACCAAACATCGAGAACCCTTACTCAATTCTGACATTAGATCGAAGCTATTCTCTTTTATGAAGACGTATGGGAAGAACAAAGACATCTTCATTGAAGAGATAAATGGACATGTGGATCATATCCACTGCCTTCTAAGGCTAAAAACTACACAATCAGTTTCTCAAGTAGCCAAGCTATTGAAAGGGGCTTCTTCCTTCTGGGTTAATAGTGAACAGCTATTAGAGGGAAAACTGTATTGGCAGTCAGAATATTTTGCAGCTTCTGTAGGAGAATCAGAGCTATCAAGAGTTAGAAAGTATATTCGGATGCAAGAAGAGAAACACCAATCATTTTCCTTCGAAGACGAGTTAAAAAGCTTCATAAAAAACCATTAACAAACTAGCTCCGGGTTTAAACCCGGAGCTAGTTTGTTATAGAGTCGCGAACAGTCCCACATTAAAGGAAGGAGCTGCAAGTACTCTCCTAGCGATAGGGGCACCGCCCACAGCGAAGGAGACCCCCCAGTTTTCTTGTACCTGAAAGTTGAACTCAGGTGTGATGGCCAGGTATTCCAGATTATTACTGAAGATTCCATTATTTCCAGCCCCTTCTGCATCTCCATTTTGGAAAGATTCTATCCCGTTGATCTTGAGAATCAGCCAATGCTTACTCACCTTCACACCAGCTTCAAAGCCATACCTAAATTCGTCCGAGAAGCCTTCTGTTCGGTTATTTACGCCTACCAAAGCTGAAAGAAAGGTATTGCCATTATTAAAGGATCGGCTCACTTCTACCGCCAGCATTTGGTTGAATTCTCCATCCCCTGTTTGGAGAACGCCGGTTTCCCCGCCTGTAGGATTCCCCAAGGGAAGACCAAAGGTTAAAGAAGCGCTCACCGCCCAATTATTCTTCTGGTAAAGTCCATACTTGAAGCTGATATCTGTATCCCCAAAAGAGTTCACCTCATCACCTTCCGTAATCTTAAAGCCATCTGACGTCTCCAGGCTATTTAAGGTACTTCTCACGAAGAAAGGAGCATAAGCAGAAACGGTCAGCTTATTGGTCAGGCCATACTCAGCATATAAGTAAGTAGAGTAAAAACCTGTGGTTACTATGTCTATCACATCTCCGGAAGGAGCAAAGTATTTGTCAGAAACGATGAGGTACTGACCCAGCTTCAGATAGGAGCTACCCTTAGGCTGCGGCCATCCACTGGCAAAAGAAGATTGGATACTGAACAGCAGTCCAGCAAGCAGAATGTATGTTAGGTTCTTCATGAGGATTATTCTTCTAGTACGCCACATCCGAAGGAGGCGCCAAAGGGTTTACAATAGACCAGTATAAAATTGAATGAATTGAGTTCCACATCTTCAGGAATCTCGTAGGTTTGCTCGCCAGTGAACTCCTTGATTTCTCCTAGGTCTACTGCACCAGCTATGCTAGTCCCAGAATTACCCAGGTAAATGTAGAGTCCAGGGCCCCTTTGGGTAACAAAGTCTTCTCCAAACTTTAGCACAAGCCCACTCTCCGTCATTTCGAGTTCAGCGCTTCCATTTACGGTATAGTTGTTCTTGCCTTGAAAGGTGGCTGATCTACTTTCATTGAATGAGGTAGGTCCAGGCGTAGTTTGGATGGTGATGGAATCCTGTGCGTCATTTACAGAAGCTACTATGGTAGCCGTTCCAGTATCTACCGCTACGATGAAGTTGGGATCTATAATCTGGATAATGTTCTCATTCAGACTTGTCCATGTGATATTGGTTTCTTCTCTTCCACCAAATCGGGTGGTGTACTCAGCATCTAATTCCAAGGTATCACCCACTTGTAGGGTCTCCACAGGGGTGAGAATGCTGACGCTGGGCTCATTGGTAAGTTCTATAACGTCTGTTCCTATACAGGAAGCAAAGAACAAGGCGGTGAGGCAAAGTAACAGATTCGTTTTCATGGGCTATTTCAAGCAGTTTAAATCTTGAACCAAAGATAGGTAGCTTCAAGCCGTAGAAAACGTCTTTTTGATGACACGAGGAAAAGTTTCTGAAAGATTTCAGTAAGAAATGATCAGGATCTGTAGCATGATGTAGGCCAGCAGCAGATTAAAAGTGCCCGAACAGGACCTCAAAATCACATCATGCCTTGGCAGAAAGAATAAGGGCGTCCACAGCATGAGTGCCAATGCCCAGAAGGGACCCGAGTATAAATTGGTCATGGGCTTCATGAGTACTATTTCGCCCTGCTCTCTCACACTGATTTGGTCTACTATGGCGTAAAGCTTGGTTCGGTAAATGCCTATAATCTCACCTAGCTGCATGTAGTAAGCCACATCTTTTTCTACCTGAAAGTCTGAATGCATGGTGTGTACTCGGTAACCTTTGGTATCATCTTCCAAAGCACCATAAGCATTTACCATTTCAACATATGGTTTCCTGGGCAGGAGATAGTCCGTAAGAAGCGTAATGGAAAACAGGAGAGCCATAAAGGTGAAGACCTGGGCTACATTGGCGTAGACCTTTAGCGCACGAGATACTTTGGGGGGAGGTGTATTCTTTTTAAACTGAGAGCGCTGACGGTACGCCTCCATACGCTCTTCAACTGTAGGCGCATTCTGCTGGACAAAATGTAAGAGGAGGTTGTACTGGAAGTCATACTTCTGCCTTTTAGCAGGATCACTCAAGACCTGGTGGGCTTCATTTATTTCATTAAAGATAATGCTAGCCCCCTCTTCCGGATTGCTATCAGGATGATATAGTTTGGCCATTCTTCTGAAAGCCTGCCTTATATCTTCTTCACTGGCAGAGTGATCTACCTGAAGAATTCGATAGTAGTCTTTAAAACCCATAAGCAAATTCCTTAAGTAATCTCTGTTAAAAGATTGTCTCAGTAGCCTTCATACTACTGGTAAGAATAAATCGGACGACTTCCTCTCAAAGCAATGTCTCAGGATCAACCCTAAGTTGATCGGGGTAAGAATAACGAGTTAACGGGCTTTGTAATGGCGGTGTGGTTAGCTCTATAACGATAATATCATGAAAAAAGAGGGAGAATCTGGAAAAAAGTGTCTGAGCTGTCAAAATCCTGAACCTAATGCGCTTCCATAGATTCCACACCATTCTATCATAATCC
>JBCBKZ010000130.1:0-10430 GCA_038520955.1 Bacteroidota bacterium
CTCAAATGGGCGGAAACGGTTCCATCTACATTAAGAAACCCCTTATACCATTGGACTCACCTGGAACTGAAAAGGTACTTCCAGGTAGATGAGTTACTTTCTCCCAAAACAGCAGAAGACATTTTTAGTCGAAGTAACGACCTGCTCCAAAAAGAATCCTTAAGCACCCGTAATTTACTGAGACAAATGAAGGTAGAAGTGGTCTGTACTACGGATGATCCTATTGATGATTTACGGTATCACCAACAGGTTACATCTGAAGGAATGGATATCAAGATGCTTCCCACCTTCCGACCTGATAAATCCATTCTGATTGAGAAAGAAGGGTTTCTCTCTTATCTAAATAAACTGGGAGAGGTTGCAGGAATGGAAATTCGCACCCTTGATCATCTTCTGGAAGCTCTGAATAAGAGAATGGATTTCTTCCATGGGCATGGATGTAGGCTGGCTGACCATGGCCTGGAACAACTTTCTGCGGAAGCTTTCACTGAGCAGGAAGTGGATGCTATTCTCCAGAAAAGATTAGCCCAGCAGGAGGTTTCACAGCAAGAGACACATGTCTACATGTCAGCCATCCTTTATCATCTGGGAAGGCAGTATGCAGAAAGAGGCTGGGTACAGCAGTTTCACCTGGGTGCCTTGAGAAACAACTCATCCAGAATGTTGCGAACGCTGGGGCCAGATACGGGTTTTGACAGCATTGGTGATTGGGATCAGGCTAGCCACTTATCTAAATTTCTTAATAGCCTGGATGAAGAGAATAAACTGGCTAAAACCATTCTCTACAACCTCAATCCAAGGGATAATGAAGTCTTGGCCAGTATGATAGGGAACTTCAATGACGGTTCCAGCAGAGGCAAAATGCAATTTGGTTCTGGCTGGTGGTTCATGGATCAGAAAGATGGTATGGAAAAACAGATGAATGCTCTCTCAAACATGGGCTTACTAAGCTGTTTCATTGGTATGCTGACAGATAGCAGGAGTTTCCTGAGCTTTCCCCGACATGAATACTTCCGCCGCATTTTATGCAACCTGATTGGCAAGGATGTCCATAAGGGAGAACTACCTAATGATACAGGATGGCTGGGCGGTATAGTGGAAGATATTTGCTATCATAATGCTAAGGCATATTTCGATTTTCAGAACTAGACGCTTACAGGATTGATTCTCTCATGACATGAAGTACGGACGACTCACTACACTCATAGTACTCATTTTTTTCTCTGGCTGTACCCAACTCACAGAAGTAAAAAGCCTCAAGCTTGCGCATGGACTTGATGTAACCCATCCAGTCCATAAGAGCATGGAATACATGGCTGAGCTGGTAGCCCTCAAATCTGACGGCCAGCTCAAACTGGAAATCTATCCCTCTCAGCAGTTAGGTACGGAAAGACAGTGCCTGGAACTACTTCAGATAGGCTCACTTGCCATGACCAAGGTTTCTGCCGCCGTTATGGAGAATTTTGCACCTAATATTCAGGTCTTCAGCCTGCCATACATTTTCAGAGGGAGAGAGCACCATTACAAAGTGCTGGATGGAGAAGTGGGAAAGAAGCTTTTGGTCCAGTCAGAGCAGTACTGGTTAAGAGGGCTTACCTACTTCGACGCAGGACAACGGTCCTTCTACGCCAAAGAACCCATTAACATACCGGCTGATTTACAGGATAAGAAGATACGCGTGCAGGAGAGTGTCACTGCCATGAATCTGGTGCGCTCTCTGGGAGGAGCCCCTACCCCTATTTCTTATGGAGAATTGTATACCGCACTCCAACAAGGCATAGTAGACGGAGCTGAGAATAATCCGCCCAGCTTTTATACTTCACGCCACTATGAGATTTGTAAGTACTACACCCTGAATGAGCATACCGCCGTCCCAGACATTCTGGTGATAGGGACAGTAGCATGGAACAACCTAAGTGAGCAGGAACAGGGGTGGATTCAGGAAGCAGCAGATGAGGCCAAAACCTACCAACGCAAGCTTTGGCTGAAAGCTGAACAGGAAGCCCTGGATGCGGTACAGGCAGCCGGAGTAGAGATCATCCGACCTGATAAAGGTCCCTTCTTTGAGAAAACGAAAGAACTACTCGACGCATATAAAGATCAGCCTGAAAAGTACGCCCTGATTCAGGAAATCCAGGCCATTCAATAAGCAATATTATGAGAGAAACCATCATTACCTATTTAGGCTACTTTCTGGCATTTTTGATGGCCATCATGACCCTGGATGTACTTTGGGGCGTACTGACACGCTATGCCTTGGGAAGTCAGGCAGACTGGTCTGAGGAGCTTGCCAGATTTTTGTTGATCTGGATAGGCATATTGGGAGCTGCTTACGCTAGTGGGCATAATCTGCACCTCTCCATAGATTTGCTAAAGCCTAAGCTAAAGACGCAGGGGCAGACCAGACTTACACACCTCATCAATGGCATCATCATCTTGTTTGCTTTGGCAGTACTGGTGATTGGGGGTCTAAGGCTTATGTACATCACCCAGGTTTTGGGACAGCTCTCTCCGGCCATGCGTATTCCTATGACTGCGGTATATGTGGTCATTCCTATCAGCGGATTCCTGGTGATCTACTTTAAAGCACATGATTCATGGAGATTAACGGCATCCTCTTCTCAATAGTCCCAAACCCAATCACCTAAGAAATGGAAGTACTCATCCTCGTCATCACATTTATCATACTACTGGGAATAGGCGTCCCCATAGCCTGGAGCATAGGAATCAGTAGCGTATTGACCATGCTAGTGAGCATCCCCATGGTACCGGCATTTACCACCGTAGCCCAAAGAATGGCTACCGGCCTGGATAGCTTTTCCCTTCTGGCTATCCCCTTCTTTGTATTAGCCGGTCAGATCATGAACCGGGGCGGTATAGCCAAACGACTTATAGACTTTGCCAAGACGCTGGTAGGAGCTCTTCCTGGCGGACTGGCCCATGTAAATATCATAGCTGCTATGCTATTCGGTGCCATTGCGGGTTCAGCCGTAGCTGCTGCCTCAGCCTTAGGGTCTATGCTGGGAAAGAGAATGGAAGATGAAGGGTATTCTAAAGAATTTGCCACGGCAGTAAATGTCACCTCCTCCACTACTGGCTTGATTATACCTCCCAGTAATGTCTTGATTGTGTACTCCCTCGCCAGCGGAGGTGTATCCATTGCAGCCTTATTCCTGGCAGGTTACCTACCGGGTATTCTCACAGGCTTACTTCTCATGATAGTGGCTGCTATCTGGGCAAAGAGAAAGAAATTTCCCGTGGGAGAAAGAAGTAAACTGAAAGATATAGGCAGTACGTTTTTAGCTGCCCTGCCCAGTCTATTATTATTGGTGGTTATCATTGGAGGAATAGTAGCGGGTATTTTCACCGCAACAGAAGCCTCAGCAGTGGCGGTCTTATACTGTCTGGTTCTGGCATACATCTATAAGGAAATGACTGGACCTGAGTTACTGAAGGTTCTCCAATCTTCTGTAGCTACTACTGCCATAGTGATGCTGTTGATAGGTACATCCATGAGTATGTCCTGGATCATGGCTTATGAGAATATTCCTCAGAACATCACGGAATTTATGCTTTCAATCAGTGATAATCCTTTTGTGATTCTCCTGATCATCAACCTACTTCTGTTATTCGTAGGGATCTTTATGGATATGACTCCGGCAGTCCTGATTTTCACGCCTATCTTTCTTCCGGTCGTAACTAATCTGGGCATGGATCCTACTCACTTCGGGATAGTGATGGTACTGAACCTGTGTATCGGGCTGTGTACACCACCTGTGGGATCAGTACTATTTGTAGGCGTAGGGGTTTCAGGGACCACTATACAGAAAGTGATCCGGCCATTAATGCCGCTTTTCATAGCTATGCTGATTTCTCTGATGATAGTTACTTATGTGCCTGCTTTGAGTCTGTGGCTCCCTGGTTTATTTGGCTTATGAGAAACAACATCTTAATAGCCCTATCTGAGGCTCACATCATAGTAGCTCTTTTCATTTTCAGGAAGCCTGCCGCCCCCTTTAACCAAATTCTATGCTCAAGAAGCTAACAAGGGATACACCTCCACTACCTGTAAAGGTTCTCCAGTTTGGCGGGGGAAATTTTCAGCGAGCCTTCACTGACTGGATACTGGATGAGTACAATCAGAAGCTCAATCAAGAATTGGGGGTACTAGTAGTCAGGACCCATGGGAAGACCACCTATCAGGACTGGATACATCAGGAAGGACTATATCATGTACTAACCCGTGGGTTAAGAAAAGGCGAAATCATAGATGAGCAGCGTCAGATAAGTTGTATAAGCCAGATCCTACATGCCCATGTAGAATGGAAAGCCTTCATTGCCTCAGCGGAGAATCCCGATATCAGGCTGATCATCTCTAATACTACGGAAGCTGGCATTAGCTGTTCTCCCGAAGATAAGTTTAGTGATACTCCTCCTCAGACATTTCCAGCCAAGCTCTGCTGTTGGCTCCACCACAGATTTCAGCACTTTGAAGGTCAAACAGATAAAGGATGTGTCCTCCTCCCCCTAGAATTGATTTCAGAGAATGGGAACAGACTTAGGGAGTGCATTCTCCAATATGCCGATAGTTGGGACTTAGGGGAAGCTTTCAAAGAATGGGTCGAAAGTCACAACATCTTTTGTAATACCCTGGTGGACAGAATTGTGCCTGGAATCAAGCAAGAGGATTTACCGATTGAGATGGAAAAGATAGGGTATGAGGATAACATGATGACGGTAGGAGAAGCCTTCCATTTTTGGGCCATTGAAGGACCTAATCAGGTTCAGAAGGAATTCCCTTTTGATCAGCTAGGCCTAAATGTGGTTTTCACACAGGACCTGGCTCCCTATAGAAAAAGAAAAGTTAGGCTTCTCAATGGAGCACATACCAGCATGGTCCCAGTGGGAATCTTATATGGATGTGAAAGCGTAAGGGAGGCTGTGGAAGATGAAGTCATGGGAAGCTTTGTAAAACACTGTATGTTTCAGGAAATCATCCCCAGCCTGGATATGTCCGATCATGAATTAGCTGAGTATGCGGAGGAGATTCTGGACAGGTTTAGAAATCCCTTCATCCATCATAGGCTCATCAGCATTTCACTAAACTCCATCTCTAAATTCTGTACACGGGTTCTGCCCTCTATCCTTGATTACCACAAAAAGAAAGGAGAATTACCCAAAGGGCTAGTCTTTGCCATGGCAGCCCTAATCCATTTTTACAAGGGAGAGCATGAAGGCCGGCACATTCCACTCAATGATGATGAGAAAGCTATCACCTTTCTCCAACACTTATGGCAGCAAAGTGATGGTTCAGAACGTGCTTTCTCAGATATGGCTCAGGCTTTTCTCTCATGGGAGTACGCGTGGAAACAGGACCTATCAATCATATCAGGCTTAGAAGAATTATTGCACGAATATCTCCTCAAGATTGAGAAAGAGGGGATGAAGAAAGCCCTGAATGATCTGCTTAACTCTCTCTAACTATCAGTCGCCTATATCTTATCTTTCGTAAGTGATCCATCTACCAGTCGCCAAATCTCCAAAGGGTTCTCATTCTTCAAGGCATCCGGCAAAAGGGTATCCGGATATCCCTGGAAGCAAACGGGCCTTACGAAGCGCTTGATCGCATTAGTTCCTACAGAGGTGGATTGAGGTGCCGAAGTAGCAGGATAAGGCCCTCCGTGAACCATGGATGGGCATACTTCCACCCCAGTGGGGAAGCCATTTAGCACTACCCTCCCCACCTTTTGAGTCAGTATATCAAATAGCTCCTGGTGCTCCGCTATATCTGCTTCCGTAGCATGTACTGTAGCTGTAAGGTGACCGGATAACTCTCTGGCAGCCTCCAGAATATCTTCCTTTCTGGTATAGCTCACCAGTACACTTGCGGGACCAAATACCTCTTCTGAAAGCCCTTCATCCGCCAGAAAGTTGTCAATACTGGTTTGGAATACATGTGAGATAGCCTGATTAGGGGATTCTTCCTTAAGTCCCATTGCCAAGGATTCAGCATGCGAGCTGAGATACCCTAGCCCGGAATCATAGGCAGCCTTAATTCCAGCTGTCAACATGGTAGTGGCAGGCATTTCCTGAATCTTAGCTGTCAGCAAACTGGAAAATTCTTTCCCCTGGTCATCATTCTGGATAAAGGCTACGCCTGGATTGGTGCAAAACTGCCCAACTCCGAGGTTGATAGAACCCGCTAGTCCTGTTGCAATAGCTTCAGTTCTTTTTTTCATGGCTTCTGGAAGAATGAAGACAGGATTAATACTCCCCATCTCGGCAAAGACTGGTATAGGTTCCTCTCTTGTCTGCACATACTCCATGATGGCCTTACCGCCTCTTAGCGAGCCCGTGAATCCCACTGCCTTTATCATTGGATGCTTCACCAGATATTCCCCAACCTCGAAGGTATTCCCTTGTACCAAGCTAAAAACGCCTTCAGGCATACCCGTTTTCTCCGCCGCGGTAGCCATCGCCTTAGCTACCAACTGAGCCGTTCCGGGGTGGGCAGGATGTCCTTTTACTATGACCGGACAACCAGATGCCAAAGCTGAAGCCGTATCTCCTCCAGCCGTAGAAAATGCCAGTGGAAAATTACTCGCCCCAAAAACAGCCACCGCTCCCAGCGGAATATTCATATGTCGGATGTCTACCTTAGGAAAAGGTTTCCTGTCTGGCTGGGCAGGATCTATACGCGCATCTACCCATGAGCCCTCGCGCACCACAGAGGCAAACAACCTCAGCTGATTGCAGGTCCTACCCCTTTCTCCGGTAAGCCTTCCTATTGGCAAGGCCGTCTCCAAATGACATCTCTCTAATAACTCATCACCCAGATTTTCAATTTCTTCTGCGGCCTGATCCAGGAAAGCAGCAATCTCCTCTCCACTCTTCTTCCGATAAATTTCGAAAGCTTTGTTTGCCTGTTCAACGACCTGGCCAATCTCTACCTGGCTGGCTATTGGAAATTCTCCCGGAAGGAGTTGATTATCTATGGGGCTATTGGCTTGGAAGGTAGGAGTGGGCATATTGGTTTGGGGTTTTGCTTACTTAGAGTGTGTAGGGTAGTTAGTACTCCCGATTTAAGGAAAAGAAATTGGTAATTACTCCTTAGGGTTACTATCTCTCCTTGGAATAGACAAAAAAGTAGCCATCCCTACAAGTGGGATGGCCTTCTTTTACTTAAAGAGTGCTGGTTTAGAAAAGCACTGTCTTCAACCTTTTTGCTGACTTGGTCACATTCTCACACAAAAGTTCAATGGAATCCTTCATAACAGAATAAATCACTTCCTCTATTTGGCCCACTCCTACGTCTCCTCTGTTCTCCTCAAATACAGGGAGTAACTTACTTACCGCCGCCCCAAGAGTTACATTGGTGATTATATCAGGATGTATAAAAGGAAGACTGTCTTCAATCACCTCCAGGAATTCAATCTGCTGTATTTCCCGTATTTGTAGTTCCAAGTAGGGAAAGAAACTCGTAAACTGACAGTCAGACTCCAGATCTCCCAGTGCATTTCTGGCCACAGTTCCCAGATGATGATAATAAGTCAATTCCTGGAATGAAGATCTCTTCCTGATGACGTAGTTCATTCTTACATCTACATGATTAAGAATCCACCACCAACCTCTGTACCTGTAACACTGCTGAGTAGATCTCCTGGCCAACCAGTAAGCAATGTTCCTGAAGTAATGCTGTATATGATTGTAGGCCTGTAGAGCAGCTACCTCTGTCGCATCAGGGATGTACCCTCCATCCACTTGATCTTTTAGTGTTTGAAACTGACTAATATTGATGTTGAAGAAATGATGCCAGGTAGCATCTACCAGGACACGCCCGATATCAGCATGCTTATGGCCATCCAGGGCAGCGATTACCCCGAAACTACTATCAGGATTGGTTTGGTGATTGGTAGCATTGGCTATCACTTCAGGCTTAATACGATTAGCTCCTACCAAAGGATACTCTGTCACATTGTATCCATCGAAATTAAAAGTTTGGGTTAGATCTGAAGGCACCTCACAAAGCCCCTCATGCATGTGGTCCGGTAGAACTTTAATGACCCCATCTGGGCTACACAACACAGGATGGGGGTAGGTTAAAAACTTAATGGGATAGATAGGATTAGGCGTAAAGTAAGGTAAGAATCGATAATAGTACCTTGGATAAATGGGCTGAGGTACTAAATCAGACTGATTACCCCCTCCCGGGGTAGAAACAATGGTATTATGATTAGATCCAGACACTGCAGGTGCAACAGGTTCACCATTTGGGCCTGGATTTGGGTAATACCACCTCCTCATACTCCTCACACGAGGAATCTGTCCACACATATCTACTCCTAAATCTTCATGATCACCAGTAGCAAACATCCCTCCTCCATTATCCATATACTCAGAAACTGCCCTTAGCTCGCTTTGTGATAGGGCCTGCCCCCCCGAACGGGAGATTCCAAATAGGAAAATCACATCATACTGGTCCAGGTTGTGAGTATTAAATCGGAAGTTTTCAATGTCTGCCAAACCTGAGGAATCAGTAGTTCTATGAGCTTTGGTGATTTGAAATGAGGTAAAAGGAAGAGGCTCATCAAACGCTTTCAAAAAAGTTGAAAGTCCAAAGGAACCGTTTCCATAAGAGCCGGAAGGAGTATCTGTAACAATAAGTACTTCAATCCTGCAAATCCTGGGCTTCCAAAAGCTTGCCGTTAGCTGATCAACTTTTCCTACACGCTCAACTAATCCAGGCACATACCTGGCTGAGAAATTCAATTTTCCATTCATAACTGTTTTAGAATTAAGTGTTGAGAATAAGCTTAGGCCGGAAGGAAGAATGTGAAGAGCAGCATTCACTCTTACTTTTCTTCAAGCCGCCTATTTGATGGGGAAGCACACTTAAGTCTTGGATAGGAGAAAGAAGTTAGAGGGCGTAGGTAGATATACATCCACCTGAGGCTCACTAAAACAAAATAGGGAAGTTCTTATTTGGTCTATCTAATGAATAGGCCTATCATGAATAGTAACAATCTGATTCAACTGGGGAGGAATTTGGGTATCTCTAAAGGAGAATTTTGAGGATAGAGATTAATCTAACTCGTACATCGAAATTCTATATACTCTATTAATCGATTTATTAAAATTTTGAAAAATCATTCTCAAAACATCCGAAATGCATCTTCTATATGATGGATCACGGGTTCATCATTAGCCAGGATTTGGATGGCGATAATGTCAAAACGGACAGGGACGCTTGCCATGCCTTTTTCATAGAGGTAGGCATCTGCGGCCCGAAAGATATGTTGCTGCTTTTGGGCACTGACAGATTCTTCGGGACGGTGGGCAAAAGCGCCTGAACGAGTTTTCACCTCTACAAAAATGAGTTCCGCCGGCTCCAGCATGAGGGCCGCTATATCTATTTCAGCCTTCTCAAATCTGTAATTTCGATCGAGGATGTTATAGCCTTTGGCTTCGAGGAATTCGCAGGCGATGTCTTCTCCCCTTTTCCCAAGTTCTGAAGCTTTACTCATATCCTACCAGCGATAATCTCTGTTCTTAACGGTAAATCCGGGAGGAATCCTGAATTGGGCCTCTTTAAACGGCCGGGCTGTTATGCGAGTGGCTGAGGTGATCACGGTTAGTCCTCTCTGCTGTTTGATGGTTTTTACCGGGATTTTCCCTTCCAGTCCTTCCACCAGAAAATTTGCTCGTGCTCGGGTGTCAGAGAGGTAATTGGTTACGTCTACCTTGAGATTGTCTCGTACGTAGTAGGTAAAGCGAGTGTCTCCTTGTTTCGCCTGGTATATCTTCACCGTGTGACCATTCAGCTCTACTTCTTTTCCGGTGTAGGAAGCAGCTAACTTCTCTTTATCCTTTTGGGCAATGTCATTGTGAGGGTAATAGCGATAAGCCATTCTATTGTTAAAGTCCACGGAATACTGCCTGTTTGAGTCACTCACAAACACAAATGTCTTCGCGTATCTCCCACCCTTCAGGTTTACGATGTAGCTCCCATCCTTCACATGCATGATCATCTCATTGGGAGGTTCATTTAGCTGAAGTTGAGGGACCATTTCTCCTTTCATCTCAATTTTATATGAGATGGTTCCTTCAAAATAGGGATGTTCTTGTGCAAACAGGGTAGATAGGCTGAAAAGAAAGAGCAGAACTATGTGATTCATGAGCATGGTTTTAGGCATATACTTGCAGATTTCGTACCAATTATGCTGAGGGAGTTTAGCTGATCATGTCACTATACGACTGAGCCAGTAAATCGGATTCATTGATACCGAGTAATTCCATATAATATTGACATTGAGTGAGTAAGTCTCCCTCTGTTCTACTGCCATTATTATCTATTGCTTCAATTTCTGTAAAGCTCCCCAAAGTCTTCACCTCATCAATGTGAAATTTCACATTTTCAATGAAATAAATCT
>JBCBKZ010000131.1:0-10387 GCA_038520955.1 Bacteroidota bacterium
ATGTTGGAGTTGAAAGGTCCTGCTAAGCCACGGTTAGAAGTAACTATGATGACCAAGACATTATCTACTTCACGCTGCTCAACAAGACGAGAAGGGATTTCATCCTGCTCTACTGCTGAAATGACATTCCCGATAATTTCCTTCAGTTTAGAGGCATAAGGTCTTAGCTGTAACATCCTGTCTTGTGCCTTACGCAGCTTAGCAGCTGCTACCATTTTCATGGCGTTAGTCACCTGACGGGTATTTTTAACTGTTTTTATTCGGCCCTTTATTTCCTTAAGATTAGCCATAAACTGCTATCTATATGTTTGAGGAAGCATGGTAACTTCCTTATTATTCAAAACTTTTTGCCACTTTTTCGGAAACTTCCTTCAATGCACTCTGCACTTCATCAGTCCATTTCTTAGCTCTGATTTGCTCGAAGATTTGAGGAGCAGACATCTCGATCTCCTGCATTAATTTTTCCTCATACTCAGAAATCTTATCCACAGGAACTGTATCTGCAAATCCTTTAGATACCGCGTAAATAGCCGCTACCTGCTTCTCTACAGCTACTGGGCTATACTGCTTCTGGATTAGCACCTGTACAGATCTCTTTCCTCTTTCCAGCTGTCTTTGAGTAGCTTTATCCAGGTCAGAACCAAATCTGGCAAAAGCCTCCAGATCACGGAACTGGGCCAAGTCCAGCTTCAGGGTACCTGATACCTTCTTCATAGGCTTAATCTGTGCAGAACCCCCCACACGAGATACGGAAATACCCACATTTACCGCAGGACGTACTCCGGAGTTGAAGAGGTTAGTCTCCAGGAAGATCTGACCGTCAGTGATAGAGATCACGTTAGTAGGGATATAAGCAGAAACATCCCCTTCCTGTGTTTCAATGATAGGAAGTGCCGTAAGAGATCCTCCACCTTTTACCAGTGGCTTGAAGGACTCAGGCAGGTCGTTCATATTTTTTGCAATGTCATCATCTGCAATCACCTTAGCGGCACGCTCCAGAAGACGAGAGTGTAAGTAGAATACGTCCCCAGGATATGCCTCACGGCCAGGAGGACGTCTTAGCAGCAGGGACACCTCACGGTAAGCTACAGCCTGCTTAGATAAGTCATCATATATAACCAGAGCTGGTTTACCAGTATCTCTGAAGAACTCTCCAATAGCTGCACCCGCAAATGGAGCGAAGAACTGAAGCGGAGTAGGAGAAGAAGCCGGAGCAGCTACTACTACTGTGTATTCCATAGCACCTGCATCTTCCAGGGCTTTTACTACCTGTGCTACAGTAGACGCTTTCTGTCCAACGGCAACATAGATACAGTATACTGTTTCTCCGTTTTTATGATTTTCAAGCTGGTTGATGATCGTATCAATCACAATAGCTGTCTTACCTGTAGAACGGTCTCCAATGATCAACTCACGCTGCCCTCTACCGATAGGAATCATGGAGTCGATCGCTTTGATACCAGTCTGTAGTGGCTCGTTTACTGGCTGACGGAAGATTACCCCAGGCGCTTTTCTCTCGTATGGTGAATCATACAATTCTCCCTGGATAGGTCCTTTTCCATCTATAGGCTCACCCAGAGGGTCAATTACACGGCCTAGTACACCGTTACCTACTTTAAGCGAGGCGATGTTACCTGTTCTTCTCACAGTATCACCTTCTTTGATTCCGGTAGAATCACCGAAAAGTACTGCACCTACGTTATCTTCCTCCAGGTTCAGTACCATTCCTTTTAGTCCTGTTTCGAATTCTATCAGCTCACCTGCTCTTACTTTGGTAAGTCCGTAAATTCTGGCAATACCATCACCAATCTGGAGTACGGTACCTGTTTCTTCTAATTGGGCAGCAGAAGAAAAGTTGGAAAGCTGTTCGCGGAGTATTGAGGAGACTTCTTCAGGTCTTACAGCAGCCATATGATTTAATTGATTATTTTGTTTTTACTGTATGTTTTCCCCTAAGGGTGATGTTCTATTAAACTGATAAATCTTGTTTTAGCCTTCTGATAGAAGAAGAAACACTCCCGTCAAAAAGCTGATCATCTATTTTCAGGGTAAATCCACCTATGAGGTCAGGATTTACTTCTGTACTTACTTCAAATTTTCCCCCTGTCTTATCCTCTACTGCCTTTACAATCTTCTTCAACATTGCGGCAGGTATCTTTTGTGCACTAGTCAGTACCCCACGTATGATTTTGTGTGCCTTATCATACATATCCAGGAAGGAGGAAGCTACGTGAGGCAAGAAAGCTTCTCTTCCTTTTCTCACTAATAACTGTAGGAGAGTAGTACTAATCTCAGATTTGAATTCCTTCCCAAAAATTTTGGTCAGCACTTCTTCCTTGGCCTCTGTCTTAATGATGGGGCTTTCCAGGAAGTTTCTTAATTCTCTACTTTCTGAGATAGTTTCCTGCAAGAGTTGCATATCCGCGTGTACATCCTTCAGAGCTTTTTTCTCCTCTGCCAGACTGTAGATGGATTTTGCGTATTTATAACCTATGCGATCTTCAACCATAGTGTTCTTAGTTCTGGCTCAACTCAGAGATCAACTTCTCAGCAAATGCCTGTTGCGCTTTTTTATCTTCAAACTGCTTACGGAGGATTTTTTCAGCTATTTCTATGGCCATAGCTCCGGAAGTACTTCTGATTTCATTCAGAGCGGCACTTTTCTCAGCCTCTATCTGTTGCTTTACTTTGTCCATTTCGGCCTGAGCAGCGGCTGAAGCTTCTGACTTAGCTTTTTCAACAAGCTTATCACGCATATCATTCGCCTCTTTGATGATTTTGTCTCTTTCTGCACGAGCTTCTTTCAGGAGGTTTTCATTCTGCGTGGTCAACTGCTCCATTTCCTCTCTGGCTCTTTTTGCCTCGCTTAGAGAATTCTCTATAGATTCTTCTCTTGACTTAATCGCACCCAGGATAGGCTTCCATGCGAAACGACGTAAGATGAAAAAGAATGCCAGGAAGATGATGAGGGTCCAGAGGAATAATCCTAACTGAGGAGTTATAATTTCCATAAGGGGTCTATAATAGGTCTTTTAATTCTTTCAAATAAAATGTAGGAGAAGGAGGCCGGGGCATTCCCCCGACCTTTTTTCCATTGTTCTGACTATCTAAGAACAGCTAACAGACAGATTACTTCTCCAAAAAGGGCTACACCCTCAATGAAGGCAGCTGTCAGGATCATCGCACCACGTACGTCTCCTGAAGCTTCTGGCTGTCTGGCGATAGACTCTACTGACGCTGCAGCCAGTCTACCGATACCCATTCCTGCTCCTATTGCTGCCAGACCGGCGCCGATTCCGGCACCCATAATACCGATGGTCTCCATAGAAAAATATTTATGAATGAATAAACTCTTAACTCAAACTCTTAGTGATGATCATCATGAGACTCCATCGCCATACCTATAAATACTGCTGTAAGTAGTGTAAAGATGTAAGGCTGAATGATGGCTACGATCATTTCCAGTGCAAAGATCACCGTAGTGAATAGCACTGAGATGGGCATAATTCCCATACCTCCCGCAAAGTCAGTCCCACTTTTACCCATGATGAAAATCAGACAGATCAGGCCCAATACCATAAAGTGGCCTGCTGTAATATTTGCAAACAAACGTACTGCCAAGGCAAAAGGCTTAGTAAAGAGTCCTATCAGCTCCACGATGGGCATTAAAGGAATTCCAAATTTCAGCCACCAGGGTACTCCAGGCGTATTAAAGATGTGCTGCCAGTATTCCTTTGTTCCATTAAACTGGATCAGGATAAAGGTGAGCAACGCCAACGCCGCTGTTACAGAAATGTTCCCTGCTATATTAGAATTGAAAGGCGTAAGCCCTAAAAGGTTCGCAAACCAGATAAAGAAGAACAGTGTGAGCAGGTAAGGCAGAAACTTATCAGCCTTATCTCCCAGGTAGTTTTTAGCTATGTCTTCTCTTACAAATACAATGATAGGCTCAAAGAAAGACTGAGCTCCTTTAGGCGCCTGTCCCTCACGCTTAACATAAGCTTTAGCTATGCTGGTAAATAACCACACCAGTAATAGCCCTATGAGTAACATCTGCAGAACTGTCTTAGTAATTGACAGGTCTATTACACTTACACTTGTATCTGCATTGGCCGGATGTGCGTGGTCCCCACCTTCAGCATGAGCTTCTTCTCCATGTCCTTCTTCTGCATGATGCTCTCCCTCATGAGACGCCTCATTGTGAGAATGATCTCTTCCAGCCTTAACCGCATATAGTTTCTCATGAGAGACCATGTACCCTTTCTCTTCAAGGGCATGCGTATTAGCAGCAAACACAAATCCGTCTCTGGAAGAATAAAATAACCAGGGTAAGTGAAGCGCTATTGGCTTATACTTGGTATGACCGTGTTCATCCTTACCTGCGGGAATATCTGTGATATGCCAATCGTGTGTATCCAGGATATGGTGGAGGATGGTAGTTTTGGCATCAAATTCCTCTCCGTGGTGATCAGCTGAGGGTTCATCAGCAGCTCTAACCCCGTTTATTGCTAGAAATACAACAAAGCAAAGGAGCGCTTTCTTAATGGACATAGAAAATTTCTCTTCCTAAAAAATTGAGTAGTGTTCAAATTTTCGCGCGCAATTTACGCATTAAACCATAAACGATGGACAAGGAGATCCCATCGCGTCATTGTTGAAAAGGTTTCTACATGCAGACAGGGAAGCTGCCAGAGAGATTACTTTTGACAGAAATGAGAAACGCCACCTTATCAAGGTACTTTTTGATTTTTACCAGCTCCACATAGACGGATTTCGCTATCCCCAGACCCTGAAAGTGTTTTCTGAGGTGTTTGGATAGGAAGAAAGCCCTATCTTAGTGCAAACCAAACAATCCTACCTAAATGAAAAACTACTTAGTTGTTGTACTGATAAGCTTATGTGTGCTTTCGCTTCAGGCGCAGAAGCCAGCCATGACTACAGATGATGGCATGGATATGACCAGCCTGGGAGGAGCGATTTTATCACCTGATGGGAATTCTATTCTCTACTCCACCAGCAAGCAGGTCTGGAAAACTAATAAGCGGAAAACATCCTGGCATTACATCACGCCTGATAGCAGCCTTACCTATCCCTACTTTGGTGAAACTGCTACTTCCTCCATCCAATATTCTCCTGATGGGAAGTACCTCGCCATGAAACGCAAAGGGAAAGAACACCAGCAACTATTCCTCATGCATACGCAGGGAGGAGAGCCTGTGAAACTGAGTTCTCATAAAACCAGTGTGGGTTCTTATAAATGGGCACCTGACAGTAAAGGGATTTTCTTTGTCTCTAATCAGATTGAGGAAGCCAAAGAAAAAAAGAAGGCCAAAGACGGATATGACCACCTCATCATAGATGAAGGACCTAATGGACAGCGTAAAGGTTCCTGGAGATACATTTGGTACCTGGATCTGGAGAGTAAGAAGGCGAAGAAGCTAACCAAGAAAGACCAGATCATTGGTGGATTTGAGGTGTCTCCCGATGGGAAGCACATCCTATTTACTGCCAGAACAGAGAACCGCAGAAACCAGAGCAACCTGTCTGAGATCTTCCTATTCTCCATAGAAGATTCTTCCATCAAACAGCTCACTGATAATAAAGCCCCTGAGGGAAGACTCAAGTGGGCACCTGATGGGAAAACCATTTCTTATGTAGCCGCAGACGATAAGGAATGGGAATTACGGGAAGGAAAGATCTGGACCATGGATCTTGAAAGTGGTAAGTATGAGATGCTTTCCAAAAACTATGTAGGCTCTATTAGAAGCTACTACTGGTCAGAAGATGGGAAAACCATTTACTTTCAGGGGCTACAGAAAACGGTTACCAACCTCTTCAGGCTGGATGTAGCCAGTGGAGAAATTACCAACCTTAGCAACAGAACTAGTGGGTCGATCGGTTTAATGGATTTGAACCCCAAGACTAAGCAAGCTCTCGTAAGTATACAAGATCACAAAACACCCTCAGATCTCTACATCACAGGATTGGATACCTTTTCTCCTAAAAGGCTAAGCAAGCTAAACCCCAAAATTCAGGACAGTCTGGCTCTAGCCAATATGGAGGTGATGACATGGAAGAGCAAGGACGGAATGGACATAGAAGGGCTTCTCTTTCTACCAGAAGGTTATGATAAAAGTAAGAAGTACCCCTTCCTCCTACATATACATGGAGGGCCAGCAGGAGTATTTACAGATGCCTTCAGGTATAATTATCCGGTTTGGGCGGGCTTAGGCTTTATCCAGCTTTGTCCTAATGTACGTGGAAGTAGTGGCTATGGTGATGAGCTCCTGAGAGGGAATATGAATGACATTGGGGGAATGGATTATGAAGACCTGATGACGGGCGTGGACGCTCTGATAGAAAAAGGGATGATAGACCCCGACAAGATGGCTGTACGTGGCTGGAGTTATGGAGGGATACTGGGAGGTACCACCATCACCAAGACCAACCGTTTTAAAGCGGCCTCCCTTGGTGCCATGGTATCTGACTGGACTTCTGAGTATGGCATAGGCTTCAACCATGATGTCAAGCTGTGGTACATAGGCGGTACCCCATGGGAAAACCCGGAGGGATACCGGGAGAAGTCCCCTCTTACGAATGCAAAGAATGTGGAAACGCCTCTCCTCCTACTGCATGGGGACAAGGATGTAACGGATACTGAACCACAAAGCATGATGTTCTTCACGGCTCTAAAAGACATGGGTAAAACGGTGAGATACATACGTTTCCCACGTGAACCTCATGGATTTAGAGAACCCAGACATAGAAGGACCAGAGATACGGAAGAAATCAAGTGGATCATGAAGTATACTCTGGATAAAGACTGGAAAGTCTGGGAAAGAAAAGACGAAAAGGAGAAAAAGAAGGATACAGAAAAAGCCACTGTGGGAGAAACTTCTCCCTAAAGTGGTTACTAAATGGCCTTTCATTGCATAAACAAGTGCTTACATGAAAGGCCATATTCTGGTAATCCAGCCATTTTGAGTTCTCTTACTCAATGTATAGCTTTCAGATAGTAGCACTATAACATTATTCATCGCATGAAATTTCTACTACGGATCTCCCTACTTCCCCTCATGCTGCTCATTATGATGGGACCAGCAGAGGCGCAGATCATTAAAAAGCCTAAAATCAACCTCAAAAAAGAAGGCCGAAAGGTCTTTAAAAAAGTATTTGGGGATGAAGAGGAGGAAGATTCTTCTTCTGATAGAGATAACTCTGGTAATAACTCCCGCCAGAAGGGAAAGATGCTGGAACCACCTAAGGTAGCAGATAACCTGGATGAGGCTTCTTATTCTCTGGACGAGGGGAACTATGGAGAAAGCAGATACTATGTGCAGCAAGCCATGATGGGCATAGAGCTGGAGATAGGAAAGAAGATACTCGAAGACCTGCCGGAAGAAATTATGGGTATTCCCTATGATCCGGATCAGGATGAGCTCTACAGCAATGGTGCTTTCTTTACAGGACTGGCCATAGGAAGGGTTTACTACTCTAAGGCTAAGGAGGTAAAGGTAAGCATAGTCAATAACTCAGCCCTGATAAATACCTATAGTATGGCACTGGCTTCCAGTCAGGGATACAATGGAGAAGAAGGCACCTACAAAACTGTCAGAGTCCAGGGCAACAAAGCATACCTGCAGTATAATCCTGATAGTGGAGATTATGGATTGGGCGTGCCTATCGGGCAATCTACGGTCATAGTCATGGACTTTGAAGGCTTTGCAGATGAGGGAGAAGTGATGACAGCTACCGATGCTATCCCTGTAGAACAAATTAAAAATGACTTAGGAGAACAATAATCACACAATCATGAAAAAGTATATAAGCGTATTTCTCAGTATGATGCTTGTTCTCTGTTATGCCATAGCTCAGGACGCAGCAGATCCTAAACCTTATTTTGATGAGGCAAAATCACAGTATGCGGCTGGCAACCTGGATGATGCCCGCTTTGCCTTGGAACAGGCGCTAACAGAACTGGATGAATTAGTAGCTACCAAAATTCTGGAAATAACTCCTACCCAGATTGGAGACCTTCAAGCCATTGCTGAGAATGACCAGTATTCCGGCACCTCCATTGGACTGACAGGTTTATATGTGTTCCGTTCTTACGAGAATCCTTCCAACCCGGAGCAAAGTATGGAAATGAGCATCATGACCAACTCTCCTCTATTGGCATCCGTAACTAACTTCCTATCGAATTCTATTTTGGGGGGAATTGCCAGTTCTGCCATGGGCCAGAAAAGGATCAAGGTAGATGGTTACAAAGCCATGTTGCAGAAAGATGAGAATACAGAAGAAGAAAGATATACCATCAACATCCCATTTTCAGAATCTTTGATCACCCTGGAGTTCTCAGGAATGGATGAAAATACAGTACTTACCAACTCTAATCAGGTTCCGGTAAGCCAGATCGTTAAGATCGCTCAGTAAGAAATAGATTATCCACTAATCTACGGCCACAGATAAACAGAAGAAATTCTACCAGTCTGTGGCTACTTTTTTATTAAGGACGGGAGTCCTTTTCCATGTTCTGAACAAGCAGGAGCTTGTTCAGCATCATATAATAATGAGAATTGACAAGCTCCTGCCTGTCAATAGAGAAAGTTGCGGACTCCTGTCCGCTAACAATTTACTGTTACAGATTCGGCTGGTACTAAGGCAAAAACGGAATCAATCCCTGACGGAAAGCCTTTTGCTGGAAATCTTTAGGGAGCTTTCTGGCATCCACCAGTTTCCCATCAAACCAGATCATCCATGCATTAGGGCTGTGGAGTTGTCTGCCTTTCATCTGCCATTCAGAAGAAAAGGTTTTTATTCTCAGGAGAGACTTGACTTTCGTACCACTTTTAGTGGCCTGAGCCGCTGTTAGCTGAAAGAAGGAGGAAACCTGCAAAGGTCTTAAGGTCAATTTTCCCGCACGGGAAAAAAGCCCATTCACTTTTAGCAGATTCATCATGATTCCGCAGGCCCAATAAGAATGAGATTCCTGGTCCAGGATATGATACCCCGTTCTACAGAGCTGGTAAGTAGCATGCTGTGCTAGGGAGACTAATTCTCCCAACTGATGATGTTCACAGAAGCTTTCCACTGCTTGCTTTATGAGGGCAAGCCGCTTACGCCTGGATAGGGTGATCCCTTCAAGTTTTTTTTCTGTAGTCATGAGCAAGTACAATGAAGCGTAAGTATATAATACAATTTTTCGAAGGAAATTAAAAATACATGTGATATCTCTAATAATTTCCTAATTTGAATGGTTTAAGCCTAAGCCCAGAATACCGTTATGAACGAAATTGGATCAGTTAGAAAAGCTACTTTATTGGAGGCGCTCCTCCCTATTCTTTTCTTGATTGCCTTACTGGCTACCAATGTTATCCTGTATGGGGACGACTCCTTAAGTGGATCTAATCAGTTTACGCTGATTCTGGCAGGCGGATTTGCAGCAATTGTAGGGATGAGACTAGGATATAGCTGGAAAACCCTTTTTAGCGGAGCCGTTAATAGTGTAAAATCTGCCCTGCCAGCCATCGTCATTCTTCTACTGATAGGTTCGCTTGCAGGTACTTGGCTCATTAGTGGGATAGTACCCGCCATGATTTATTATGGGCTTAAGATTCTGAATCCACAGATTTTCTTGTTTGCCGCTTGTATAGTATGTGCCATAGTCTCTCTCGCTACGGGAAGTTCATGGTCTACCGTGGCTACAGTAGGAATTGCGCTCTTGGGTATTGGGCGAGCTTTGGGATGGTCAGAAGGACTAATTGCAGGAGCTATTATTTCCGGCGCTTATTTCGGAGATAAAATGTCTCCTCTGTCAGATACTACTAACCTGGCCCCTGCCGTAGCAGGTACGGATTTGTTCACGCATATACGCTACATGACGCTAACCACGATTCCATCCATCGTCATTACGCTTATCATCTTTCTCTTCATTGGCTTTAGTGGTTCCGGTACGGCAGATATTTCTCAAGTAGAACCACTCCTAGCTGCCATTGACGCCAAATTCAATATCAACATTCTCCTATTCCTTGTACCTGTAATTGTGATCGGGATGATTGTAAAGAAGGTCCCGGCAGTTCCTGCGCTCTTAGCAGGCTCACTACTGGGAGGGATTTTCGCACTGATTTTCCAGCCAGCCTTAATCACTGAATTAGGAGGCGGAATGGGGAGCTATGCGGCAGACGCATATGTAACCGTTATGAATGCCTTGTCCAGAGATACCAGCGTTACAACCACCAGTGAGATCGCCAATGAACTTCTTTCGACTGGAGGGATGGCTGGCATGCTAAATACGATTTGGCTAATCTTATGCGCCATGCTGTTCGGTGGAATCATGGAAGCATGTGGCTTGCTGAAAAGAATAACTGAGTCCTTAATCACCCTGGCC